>REEU01000212.1 GCA_007694905.1 Gammaproteobacteria bacterium
CGCCCCCCGGCGGGGGGGCGGCCGCTTCTCGCCGCCACCTGCCTGTCGCTTTCGCTGCTGCTTACCGGCTGCTCCGGGGGCGGGATCTACGCCAATGTCGGTATCGCGGGCCCGAGTGTCGACCTTGGCCCGGTGTCGGTACGTACCAATGTCAATATCGGACGTTGGCTCTGAGCCCGGAGGCGGCGTTCACGCATCATCAGCAGCGGCCATGAGAGCCAAGTTCTGGAGCCGTATCCGGTCGCTGAAGCAGAGAAGGAGCGGTGCAGGCGCTGACAATGGATGGCGCGCATGCATGCAATGTCATGATCGGTGACGCCCACTCCCACACGATGCAGCGAGGGCCGAGGCCAGTACCACGCCGGTTACCGGCGCGATGGCCGCCGCCCGCAGTCTTGTCCCATTTGCGTTATCTTGTAGGGGTCAGGGCCTCGCGAAAAGTCGGCTGATTGCTTGAGTCCGCCCTGCTCTGAATCCCGGCAACAGGACGGTTGAGCATCGGATCACCTGGCTATGGCATAGGTAAAACCATTCGAACTGGTCGCGGGGTTGGGGATCATGCCGAACAACCGAATGCGTTACTCATCTGTCGAAATGCTTCAGGGCGCCTTCTCCCAGATCGGCGAATACGAATTCACCCAGTCTGCCCCGGGTCGGCTGGACGCGCTCGTGACGTCGACCGCGATCGGCGGCTGCCTGGTCTATGGCAGCCGGGTCGATCGATCACTGGTCATTACGGGGCAACGACCTGCTGATTGCTGGACCATCGCCCCTATCACTGCTGAGTGCGCTGATGGCTATTACCGGGGCTCGCAGCTCGACTGCGGGGACCTGCTCCTGCTGGATCCAGCGGGTGAAGTTTTCCAGCACTTCCGTCCCGGTCATAGCCAGAACGTGATCTCAATTCCGCTGCCGCTGGCCCAACGCATCATCCAGGCCGAGCACCATGCGCTGCCGGAGGAGATATGGGGCCAGTGGCGTGTCAAATCGGATCCGAGAGTTTCGCTCGAGCTCGATGGCATGCTGCGAAGGGCCCTGGCGGCTCAAGGTCCAACATCGGTTGATGGGCATTCGGAAGACGAGTTTGCCGGACGAGTCATTGCCCTGATCCAGTCGAGTTGTGCATCTGAGCATCCTCGACCTGGTGTGGTACTCCGTCAGAGGATCGTGGCGCGCGCGCAGGAACTGATTCATGGCCGACTCGAGAATCCACCGACCATCACCGAGCTCTGCGAAGTCAGTTGTTGCAGCCGGCGCGCCTTGTTCTATGCGTTTCAGTCACTGCTGGGGCGTTCGCCTGGCGCACACATCAAGATGTTGCGCCTGCACGAGGCACGCAGACGAATCCTCAAGCGGCGTCATCAACGAGGTATCCAGCAATTGGCTTTTGAACTGGGATTCAAACATCCGGGACAGTTCGCCATCGACTATGCGCGCACCTTCGGTGAATCGCCCAGCGAAACAGGCGGATACGCAGGGCCAAGCGTCTGCATAGAGACGCCGCAGCGGGCGATATTGCAATCGGCTGTTGCCTGATCCAGGCGTTTCGATCGCGATAACAGCGACCGCTGTCGCTTCGCGGGAGGCGCGGCCAACCGGTCCATGGTTGCCATGAGCGTGCATCTGAGATGCCACGGGCCGCCCGGATCATGGCCTGCCGTCCCCCCGGTTGAAGTGACTGGCCGCGGCGCTTGCCGGCGCCTGAGAACTGGAGCGTGACGGTCGCCGTCGGGATCGGTGGTGGGGGGGCGTTTCAGGCTTTGCGGGACCTGCCAACGCGTCGGCGTCGTGTCTTCTGGTCGTTTGCCAGGCTCTCGGCAGCGGCCATCCCATGGATGCCGGCGATCAAAAGCCCGATCAGCAGCTGAAAACTCTCCTCCACGCTGTGGTGGCCTGAATGGCCGCTGTCCTTCTCCAGAAGACAGAACCCGTGCAAGGAGCTGCGAATGCACTCGGCGATATGGATGGTTGTCCCTGCAGAAAGACCGTAGCCGCGAAGGCCGAGGCCCAGCACCCGCACAACCTCCGTGGACGAACGCTGAAAATCCGTGTCTTCGATGTCCATCGCACGGGTGATGCTCGAGTAGGTTCCAGGGTGTGCCCGCACGTACCCGCGCCATGCGTGTGCGGCGGCGGCAATCGCCTGGTCCCGGGCCCGCCCGATGGTGGCTTCCGTGATCATCGACAGCAGTGACTCGTGAGCGCGCAGCGCCAGTGCGCGCCAGAGCGCCTCTATGCCTTCCACGTGCCGGTACAGCGCGGGTTGACGGACCCCCAGGGTTTTCGCGATCCGAGTGAGCGAAACCGCTTTCAGGCCGTGTCTGTCCGCCAGATTGGCGGCCACCTCTACGATGGCATCCGGACTCAGCCTGGCAGCTCCGTCCCCGGCAGCGCCGCCGGCGCCCAGCGCAGTGGACCGTTTCTTCGGGCCAGGCTTTTCAAGGATGGCGCCGGAGCCGCTGTCGTTGTACGACCCAGTCTGGACGGGCCGGTCACGCTTCGCCTGGAGACCGACCCAAAGCAAGGTGATCAGCTGCTCGAAGGTGTCGTCGAACACCTCGACAGGTCGCCCACTGCTGTTCTGTACTGCCATGAAACCGTGGAGCGCGCTGCGCAGTGACCGGGCCGCATGGACCCGCTCCGCTTCGCCCAGATCCAGTTCCCTCAGCGTATCGCTGATGATATCGACGATCCTGTCGATAGCGGCTTCCAGCGCTTTATTTCCCTTGATTTTCACCTCTGCGGGAAGCATCAGAAGTGCGGGGTGCGAGGAGGCTCCGAGACGCCAGGTATGAGCCAGCGCCCGAAACGCTTCCTTGCCAGTCAGGCCGGAGATGGACCGGGCTAGCTCCTGGGCCATGATGTCGCGAGCGCGCAGTGCGATCGCCATGCGCAAATCCTGGATGCCCGCGACATGCCGATACAGCGCAGGCTGGCTGACGCCCAGATCGTTGGCGATCCGCGTCAACTTAAGCGCTTGCAAGCCTTCGCTGTCCGCGAGGTCATAGGCGCGATCGATGATTGCTTCACGCGAGAGCCGAGCGTTCACGAATGTCTATAAGGCCTTGCTGGCGGAGACAGGCGCAGGAGTTTGCCGCTGATCCGGTCGCTTTACCATTGGTCCGTCGAGGCTCGGAACCCGTTGCCATCGCCGCTATGGGGCGCGGTCGGGCCCGGTGATTCTTCTGTGCTGGAGACGCTGGCGACGCTGCGCATGACCAGGGGAGCCTCCCTCGGCGCCCCAGGTGTGATGAGCGGAGCGAGCGTGCCGATGGTCAAACAGCCCGTCGCTGAGTGCCAGGGTGGCGACGAGCCAGCCGAGGGGGCGTACCCTGCTGGCCGTGCAAGGGCCCGGTGCCGGACGGTTGACGGTAGGCTTCGAAGCTATGTCACCCGGCCCCTGGGCGAGCACTTGCCGGGAAGGGCGCAAACAGTTCCCGGACCGTGTTTTTGACTGCGGTCTTTGGATTGTCCAGCGCCTTGGGGGCAAGCCGGCCTTCGGCCGTGCTTTCCCAGATGAGCTGGCTGCGGCGGGCGTCGACGACGTCGACGGTCGCGGTGCCGACCTGATAGCGGATCACTTCCTGCTCATATCTGGTGGGCCAGGCGGTATACAACCCATAGCGATAGTCGTAATAGCCGGCCCCCGCGGCCAACGTCGGGCGCTCGATCAGCTCGCTGCGCTCCGCTACGTGCGCGAAGAAGTTGAGGGTGAGATCCGGATCAGCGTCGACGTGGCGGAAGCCGCGAGTCTCCATCTCGTTGCGCACCGCCGACTTGAAGTCATCGGTGAGCAGCGACGCATAGCCGCCACGATCGGTGCCGAGCTCCGAGGCGAAGCCGAAGGTCTGGAAGCTCGAGAAGTCGACGCTGCGGTCGTAGTCTGTGCGCACGGCCGGACCTGTTGCGCAGCCGACGAGGAATGAGCTGACGATCAACGCCAGGCCGGCGAGCATTGAATTACGCATCATCTTCTCCTTCCCTTTGGGTGTTTCCCTTGGAGCCTGGGTCTTTCCCTGACGCGTCGTCATCCTCAGGGAGTCTCTGAGCCGGGCGCGGCACAGCGCTTCTTGCCTGTGCCGGCCTGCGTTGCCGGTCGGCGAGATCTCGGCCGGCTGCATATGCTCTGAGTCAGGCCCTGATGACCTCGTTGCTCTGTTCGCTCAGCAGGACCCGGGTTAGGGGGTATAGCATAATGGGAATAGGCAGGAAAACAATGGTAGCATCTGTTGGCTCCAGGACTGCGGGGATGGGTCAATGCCTTTAGATGTAGCGCTGACTTTGCTTGTGCTGTCCATATCCTTACTGCTTTACCTGTTCATTTTCAGCGACGGCGCAAATTTCCTGGTGTCGGTGGTCAGTGGGGGGCGCAGGGATACCGCTGTGCGAATCGCGACGGCGGAACATTCGGCGGCTCGCCTGCGGCGGATCGAGGCTAAGGCCGGCAAGGCCGATAGGCTACTGAACCGGTTGCAACAGCCGCGGCGATTCGAAGGGCCATGACCCCCCTGCTTCTGTTCGTCGCGCTAGGCTTCCTCCATTCGCTCGTCTCTCGAAGGCTGGCCGACAGCATCGTCACTCCCTCGATCGTATCGACCTCGACGATTCTGAAATCAGCGGTTTGGCTGCCTGCCCGGTTGTTTGTCGGCTGGTGCGGGCCCAGGAGCCTGTCTGCGGAAGCGCCCGAAACTGCACTGGCCGAGGTCCGGACTTAATGGCCGTCGCCCTGTTCGCCCTGTTCGCCCTGGGCCTGGTCGCCACAACGGTGCTCGTTCACGTCGTCGGTTTGACGCTGCTCCTGCGCTGGGTGGTCGCTCGAATCGAGAGCGGAGATGCCGACCTGAACTTCTGGCCGCGCACCTGGCTGCTCGTCCAGCTGGTCTGGGCGCTACTGTTGATTCACTTAGTGGCGGTGGCGATCTGGGCAGCATTCTATCGGTGGCGGGCAGGCTTGCCCGACCTGGAAACCGCCTTCTATTTCTCCGGTATAACCTACACCACGATCGGTTATGGCGACGTCCTGCTGGATCCGCGCTGGCGGGCGCTTGCCGCGATCGAGGGCCTGGCGGGCATCGTCATGTGCAGCCTTTCGGCCGCGTTCTTCTTCGCGGTCATGAGCAAGC
>REEU01000093.1 GCA_007694905.1 Gammaproteobacteria bacterium
TGTGGCGCACCGGCAAGGCTCTGTAGCCGATGGTCACGATAAATGCGGATACGTCCGCCGAAGCGCTGGCTCGTCTGCTTCCCGCCAGCGCCACGGCTATGGCGAGCCGGGTAGTGGGTTCTCCTCGTGGTTGCTCGGCGGTTTCGGTGCGAGTGCATCGAGGTCCGCCGTCATCAGCGTTCCGGTGAGCTGGACGAAGGTTGCAAGCTGCTCGCGGAAGAGCTGCGTGTCCAGCCGGTCGACCCCGGAGGACATGGCCCAGTACACGCCCATGGTGCCCATGGTGGCGAATGCGGGCAGTTCGAGCTCGGGCGCCTCGCTGGCCATGCCGAACCACGTCCCCTGGTCCCGGCCGCGGATGCCCGGCCGCGCGATGTTGTGGACCCGGGTCGCGGGCAGGTCGTTGTCCATGACCGCGGTGATGGCATGGTCGATCAGGCGTTCGTTATCGGTGGTCCAGAGCAGCGAGGTGTCGGTCCGGCCGGTCCGGATCAGGCGGTCGCCCTCCTCGCGGAATTCGACCTGGCCGAGGTGCTCCATGCCCACCATCGCCCGGACCCGATCCCGCAGTTCCGGATGGACCTCGAAGAAGTCGTGCTCGGCGAATACGCCTTCGGCCCCGGGCATGAAGTGGCGGCTGTCGAGAAACAGCAGGAGCGTCCGCGGCCGGTCCTGCTGCGGCACCCTTGCCATGTAGCGGATGACCCCGAGCAGGCCCAGCGCACCGTTGTCCTGGGAGATCGATGGGCCGTCCGTATGGGTCGTGAGCTTGACTAGTTCGTCGTCCGGACTGCCGTAGTCGCGCCCGGGCAGGTAGCCGATGAGTTGATAAGCCTCGCTCTCCACCAACTCGGCGTCCAGCCGCAGGGTCGCCTCGGCGCCGCTGTGCGCCTGCTCGATCACCGCCGCGCCGGTTGTCCGGTCCAGGTAGAGCGTCGGGACGTCATAGTGGTCCGGGACCGGGAACGTGTACATGCCCGCCATCTGCTCGCTGCCGGCATCGAACACGAACAGCGCCCCGGCGGCGTTGCCCTCGGTGGCGATGCGAATGAGTTCAGGCGTCTGCATGAGCTGCGGGAAGATCTGCCAGCTCTGCGGTGCGTCCACCGCCGGGACTTCGTCGCCCCGCTCCGGTGCGCTGTCGGGCGCGCTGCGGTACTCGTAGTCCTGGCCTTCGAGCGCATCGGCCATCTGCTGGGACGAGCGGGTCCGGAAGACCACGATCCGACCGCTGATGTTGTCCGGGGGATCGTCGAAGTCGTAGTACAGCAGCGGCGCCGTTTGGCCCTCGGGTCCGGTTGACCCGGAGTTGGCACCGTAGCTCGACACCCGCACCGGCTCGCCGGCGACATGCAGTGACCAGCCGGTGTCGTCCGGCCAGGGGCTGGTCCGCCACCGATCGAAGGTCCAGCTGTTCCGCTCGAGGTCGACCACGCCGGCGCTGCGCAATTCGCGTTCGAGAAAGGCCATGAACTGCCGCCAGGACGCATTGCCCGTCAGGGCGGGGCCCTGGCTGTCCTTCAGTTCATGCCAGCTGAGGATCTCCTCTTCGCTGACGAGCCAATCCTCGCGCACCTGGGCCAGCGGGCCGGGATCGGGCTTGGGCTCGACTGGGTTTGCGCGCCAGAAGTCCACCCGGTCCGGCGCGTGAGTCCGCAGGCCGAACTGCGCTCGAAACGCCCGGTCGACGCGGCGGATCTCGCCAGGATTGCTGACCGCGGTGAGGGTGATGGGAAGGGATTGATCGGCGAGTTGGAGCCTTGCTTCAGCATCACGGTCGAGACAGCGGGCCACGGCCATCGCGTCAGCGGTGGGCGTGTGCAGGTAGCGTCGGCCGAGCGCCTCGACGGTGTGAACAGGCAGGTCGGTGTCGCAACCCGGCAGCTCGAGCTGACTGATGCCTGCGTCGGCTGGGCCCGCCGCGGCTTGAACCGTCATCCCAGCGATGGCGAGGAACTGGAGCCATGCCGCAGCCTGTTTCACGGAAGGTCCTCCCCTGTCGTTGCCCGGCACATGCGCCGGGAGAAGTCACCGCGCAGTGTAGGAAAGTAGGCATCCTGCAACAATGTGACCGGGGAAAGGCGGAAATCCGATGACAGCAGCAGGGACGGGATGACCATGCGTGACCAGCACCCGCTGACCCGCGCACCGGGCGCGCTGTACGAGGCCATTGCCGAACGCGTGCTGGCGCAGATCCGGGACGGCACGTTCGCGCCCGGCGAGAAGCTGCCGTCGGTGCGTGAGATCGCGGCGACGTTCGAGGTGAGCGTCAACACGGCGGTGCAGAGCTACCGACATCTCGAGCGGCTGGAAGTGGTCGACGTGCGGCCGCGGCAGGGCTACTTCGTGCGGGCGCTGGCCGAGGACGATGAACCCTCGGACGACCACAGCCGGGCGCCGGTTCGGATCAGCTTGAGTGAGCACGTCCTGCGGCTGATGGAACCGCATGCGCGCAAGGACATGGTCCGCCTCGGCATCGCGCTGCCGGCGCCGCGCCCCGGCGCATTACGCCGCTTCAACCGCGTCCTGACCGATACGGCGCGGCGCCTGCCCATGGAGTCGTGGGATTACATGCATCCCGATGGTCACCTGCCGCTGCGGCGGCAACTCGCCAAGCGCACCCTCGGCTTCGAGAATCCTGCGGGCGTGGACGACACCCTGATCACCTCGGGCTGCATGGAAGCGCTGTGGCTGTCGCTTCGCGCTGTGAGCCGACCGGGTGATGTGATCGCGGTGGAGTCGCCGACCTACTACGGCGTGCTGCTGATGCTGGGAACGAACGACCGCAAGGTCCTGGAGATTGCCACCCGCGAGGACACGGGGATCGACCTTGATGTGCTCGAGCAGGCCATGGCCACACGGCGCATCAAGGCCTGTGTGGTGAGCGGCAACGCGCAGAATCCGCTGGGTTTCACGATGCCGGAAGCGTCCAAGCGCCGACTGGCCGAACTTGCCGGACGCTACGACGTGCCGGTGATCGAGAACGACGTCTGGGGCGGTACGGTCTTTGACGCTGCGCAGCGCATGCCGGTGAAAGCCTTCGATGCCCACGGCGCGGTGCTCTACTGCAGCTCGTTTTCCAAGGTTCTCGTCCCGGGCGGTCGTGTCGGCTGGGCCATGCCTGGTAGGTATTCACGAAGGTTTCGAGAGCTGAAGCGATTTTCCACCATCGCTGCGCCGTCCCTGATGCAGCTGACGCTGGCGAGCTGGCTGCAGCGGAACCTGCACGAGGAGCATCTCGACGTCCTGCGGCGGGACATCCGGCGGCAGGTCGAGGACATGCGCCGGTTGATACTGGCCGCGTTTCCCTCCGGGACCCGGGTCCGGCGCCCGAGCGGCGGCTGTGTGCTCTGGGTGCACCTGCCCCGGGGAGTGGATGGCCGGCGCTTGACCAGTGATGCCCAGGCGGCGGGCGTGCACGTGTTTCCGGGGGAGGTGTTCTCGGCCCAGGGACGCTACCGCGATCGGATTCGTATCAACGCCGGCAATCCGGTGTCCCCGGAGGTTCGCGAGGCGGTAGTTGCCCTCGGCCAGCTCGCGGGGGGCTGTTGAGCGCCTGTACCCCTTTTTGACCGCCCCCCTGTCCCTGTTCAAGGTGGGTGTCCACGGCTAGATTTTTGAAGGTCTGGACGTGCGCCGCGAGTGCACGCGGCATTCAACAGGGGGGGTGCATCATGTCTCAGCGAGTCTGCAGGTCGGTTCGCGGTCCACTGGTGCTGGCGGCGGCGGTGGCCGCAATCAGCACGCCCACGGCGGCGCTTGCCGAGCGACCCGTACTGATGGAGATCGTCGTCACGGCACAGAAGCGCGAAGAAGCGCTGCAGGATGTGGGGATCGCCGCCACAGCATTCACCGGCGACGAACTCAGGGCGATGCGGTTCATACGTCCGGTCGACGTGGCGGCGCAGACGCCGGCGCTGGAAATACGCAACACGCTCGGCAATTCGAATCCGGTGCTGACCATCCGCGGCGTGGGCTCCAATGACCCGAACACCAACGTCGCGCCGTCGGCCGCCGTGCACGTTGACGAGGTCTACCTGGGTACGAACGGTCTGCTCTCGTTCCAGATGTTCGATCTCGAGCGGGTGGAAGTGCTGAAGGGGCCGCAGGGGACGCTGTACGGCCGCAACACCACGGCAGGCAGCGTGAATTTCGTCACCAATAAACCGACGCCCGAGTTCGAAGCGTACGTGGATGCGACGTATGGACGCTTCAACACCCGGGAGGTCACGGGCGCGATCAGCGGGCCTCTGGCCGACCACGTGCAGGGGCGCTTCGCGTTCATGACCCAGCACTCTGACGGCCATCAGACCAGGCTCGGTACGATCGGGGTGTCCGAAGGCTTCACGCGTCACCCGAACGTCCCGCCCATCGAGGCGGTCGGGGACGACAACAACTTCGCCGGCGCGGATGTTTACAGCATGCGCGGCAGCCTGGCCTGGCAGCCTGCGTCGCAGGTCGATGTGGGGTTGACCGCTCACTACAGTCGCGACCGGTCCGAGCAGTGGATCGCCAAGATGGTGACACCCGACGTCCTCGGGCATGAGCCGGTGGGCGATGAGGACGATGTCTTCGAGGACATCATCCCGGCAGTCGACTCTGACCAGTACGGTGGCCGGCTGCGGGTGGACTGGGATCTCGACGGCGGACGGTCACTGGTGGCCATCACCGCATACGAGCGTCTTGATCGCCTTCAGCAGGAACCCGACTTCAGCCCGTTCCGGATCAACTCCACCGATTTCAGCGACGACTGGCGTCAGCTCAGTCAGGAGATCCGGCTCACATCATCGCCCGAGGAGTCGTTCATCTGGACGGCGGGTGCGTTCTGGATGACGGAGAAGCTGAAGTTCTTCAAGACGGGCAATCTGGCCGACTTCCTGCTGACCAAGTCGCTGGTGGACTACGTCCAGGACGGTGATTCCTGGGCCGTCTTCGGGCAGGGCGAGTGGATTCTGTCGGATCAATGGAAGCTGACCGCGGGTCTGCGCTACTCGGACGACGAGCGCAGTATCGACGGCAGCACGACGGACCTGGATCCCTGGGGGGTCTCAGCTGGCCCGGCGGCTTTCCCGGAACTGCCGGTAATTTACGAACGCAAGTACTCGACT
>REEU01000227.1 GCA_007694905.1 Gammaproteobacteria bacterium
GGCACCTCCCGAAGGGGCACCTCCCGAAGGGGCACCTCCCGAAGGGGCACCTCCCCAACGGGCACCTCACGCAACCGCTCCATGCGGTCCTCCGGCCGGATCTCCGCCAGCGCCTGGCGCAACGAGCCGAACAGAAACCCGTGGATGGCCCGCTGATCCCGGAACCGGACCTCATGCTTGGTGGGGTGAACGTTCACGTCCACCTGCTCGGGCGGCAACTCGAGGAACAGCACGAAGGCGGGATGCCGGCCATGGTAGAGCACGTCCTGGTAGGCCTGTCGGACCGCATGTGCCACCAGCCGGTCACGAATGACCCGACCGTTGACGTAGAACAGCTGCAGGTCCGCCTGGGCACGGGAGAACGTCGGCGACGCCACCCAGCCCCGGAGGCCGAGCCCGTCCGCCGCCACCTCGATGCGGACCGCCTGCTCCATGAAGCCACCCCCACAGACCCCCGCAACCCGCTGTTCGACGCCGGCGAGATCCTGCGCGGCAGGCAGGCTCTTGAGCGTACGGCTGTTGTGGCGCAGCTCGAAGGCCACGTCAGGATGCGCAAGCGCCAAGCGCCGCAGCACGTCCTCGCAGCGTTCGAGTTCCGTGCGCTCGGTACGCAGAAACTTGCGCCGGGCCGGAGTGTTGAAAAACAGATCGCGAACCTCGACCGTGGTCCCGACCGGATGCGCCGCAGGCGTCAGGTCGACGTGCTCGGCATGGCCGTTCACTGCCAGCCGCCAGGCGCTGCCATCTATGCCATCGCGGCTGGCCGAGGTCAGCACGGCCCGGGAGACCGAGCAGATGCTGGCAAGGGCTTCGCCCCGGAACCCGAGGCTGGCCACCGCCTCGAGGTCATCCAGCGACCGGATCTTGCTGGTCGCATGCCGGCTCACAGCCAGCGTCAGCTCCGCCTTCGGAATGCCGGCGCCGTCGTCGCGGACACGGACCAGACGCGTACCACCGTGTTCGAGGTCCACCTCGATGCGGCGGGCACCGGAGTCGAGCGCGTTCTCGAGCAGCTCCTTCACCACGGACGCGGGGCGCTCCACCACCTCGCCGGCTGCGATCTGGTTGGCGAGCTGCGGGCTTAAGAGCTGGATGCTGGGCAAGGCGGCCACCGGTGGATCGATTGCTGGATGGGCAATCGCCGGCGGCCTGGAGTCAGGTTGCGGGAATGACGATCACCTGCCCGACCCGGATCAGATCTCCGGCGATGTTGTTGGCCTGCCTGACTGCTGCGGTGTCGACACCGAAGCGGCGGGCAATGGTGGAAAGGGTATCACCTTTCTCGATGACGTAGCTGCGCTCGGCGTCCGGATTGTCCCGCAGCCACGCCAGCAACGTCCCCGGCGGCGGCTCACTGCGCAGATGGTCCTTCACGCCGGCGACGATGGCCGTGGCGATGCGCTGCTGGTAGTCGCGAGTGGCAAGCAGGCGCGACTCCTCCGGGTTGGAGATGAAGCCCGTCTCCACCAGGATGGACGGGATGTCCGGCGAACGCAGAACCCGGAAGCCGGCCTGCTCCACGCGCCGACTGTGCAGGCGGGCCACGCCGCCGAGGGACTGCAGCACCCGCTCACCCACGTCCATACTGGCGCCGAGGCTGGCGGTGACCGACAGGTCGAGCAGGACCTGGGCGAGCACGTCGTCTTTGTCGTTGAGGCTGACATCGCCGACCCCGCCGATCAGGTCAGCCCGGTTCTCGCGGGCCGCGAGCCAGCTCGCGGTCTCGCTGCTCGCACCGCGGTCCGACAAGGTGTAGACGGAGGCGCCTCGCGCCGAAGGGTGATGGAACGCATCCGCGTGCACGGATACGAACAGATCGGCGCGATGCTCACGGGCAAGCTGGGTGCGGCGGATCAGCGGGATGTAGTAGTCGCCGGTGCGGATCATCACCGGTCGAATGCCCGCCTCGGCTTTCAGCATCGCTTCCACCCGCCGTGCGATGGCCAGCACCACGTCCTTTTCGAAGACCCCGTTAGGACCGATGGCACCCGGATCCTCCCCGCCATGGCCGGCATCAATGGCCACCACCACGTCCCGCTTGGCACTGTCGTCCCGAGCGGGACGCCTTGGCGTGTTCCGCTCCTTTTCATAGAGATCGATCACCAGCCGATGGCCGTAGGGCGCGACCGGCGCGAGGCGGAAGGTCTTCGGTTCGAGCCGACGGTTCAGGTCGAGCACCACTCGCAGGCCATCGCCGTCCCGGCTCGCGGCACGCACGCCGGATAGCGGCGTTCCGGACAGGTCCAGCCGGGCGGGATCGAAGCGCATGCGGCCGCGGTCCAGGTCCACCACCAGGCGAGTGGGGTTGTCCAGTTCGAACACGGCGTGGTCGACCGGAGCGGATAGATCCAACACCAGGCGGGTATGGTCCGGGGCGCTGTGCAGCCGCATCTGCTGCACGTCCGTGGCCAGCGCGCCGCCACAGACCGCCCAACCCAAGGCGCCTGCGAGCAGTTGCGCAGGGCGCAGACGAAGCAGCTTGCGAAGCCCAAACATGAGCGCAGGATCCCCTGATACTCAACAACTTACCGAGTCTAGCTCAGGTCAGTTGTCAAATGTAACCGGGTCCGCATCCCCGCATCAAAGCTGCTGCAGCCAGTTCCGCCCTAGCGGGCCCGCCGCGACCGCCTCGGCACGGCGCCCATGCCCCTCCGGAGCAAGTTTCAAACGCAGGTCGGGTTTCGGCAGCACCCCCGCACCCCGCTCCGGCCACTCCACGAATACCCAAGTTCCAGCGCCGAAGTAATCCCTCACTCCGAGCTCTTCGAGCTCAGCCGGATCGGTGAGCCGGTAGAGGTCCATATGGACAATGTCTACTTCACCCAGTCGATACGGCTCCACCAGCGTGTAAGTGGGTGAGCGCACGCTGCCCACGTGGCCGAGCGCCCTTAGAAAACCACGCACAAAGGTGGTCTTGCCGGCACCGAGCACCCCTTCCAGCGTTACGAACCCCGGAGGGGTCAACTGCGCCAGACGCGCGCCGAGCGCCTCGGTGGCGTCTGCGTCCGGCAGGAACCACTGCGTCTGCAGGCTCACGAACGGTCACCCGCGCCGATGCCATCCAGCAGCCGCCGCAGATGGGGCACCAGATCGCCGGCTGCGAGGCCGATGCAGCCGCCCGCCGCCGCCGCATCGCCCGCCGCACCATGGAGACAGACGCCCAGGCGCGCGGCCCGGAACGGGTCCAATCCCTGGGCCAGCAGCGCGCCGACCACGCCGGACAGCACGTCACCCATGCCCCCGGTTGCCATGCCTGGGTTGCCGTAAGGCGCCAGCACCAAGTCCTCGCCGCCGGCGATGAGGCTGCCGAGGCCCTTGAGCACCACCGCACCGCCAAAGCGCTGCTGCAGGGCCGCCACCGCTGCGAACCGATCGGCGCCGACCTCGGTCGTCGTGCACCCGAGCAGCCGCGCCGCTTCCCCCGGATGCGGGGTCAGCACCCAGTCCTCCCGACGCTGCGGCCGTCGGGCCAGCAGGTTGAGTCCGTCCGCATCGAGCAGCAGCGGCCGGCCGGAGGCCACCGCCGCGTCGAACATCTGTTCGCCCCACGGCTCCTGACCGAGACCGGGCCCGAGCACCACCACGCTCGCCCGCTCCAGCAGCGGCAGCAGATCGGCTCGCGACTCGACGGCGCGCACCATGACTTCCGGCGTGCGTGCGAGGATCGCCGCGACGTGACTGCCGCGGGTGGCCGCACTGACGAGGCCTGTGCCACAACGCAGCGCGGATTCCGCGGCCAGGGCCGCCGCGCCGCCCATGCCGTGATCGCCGCCAACCACCAGCACATGGCCGAAACGCCCCTTGTGGGCATCCCGTGATCGCGGCGCCAGCAGCAGATCATCCGCGCCGAGGGTGGCCAGACCGACACCCACAGGGGCGCCAGTACCCGAGAAGAACGCCTCCGGCAGGCCGAGGTCATCGAAGGTCAGTTCGCCCGCATGGTCCGGTCCCGCAGCCGTCATCAGCCCACGCTTGACCCCGATGAACGATGCCGTGGCCGTCGCCCGCACCGCACAACCGAGGACGACGCCGGTGTCTGCATCGAGTCCGCTGGGCAGATCCACCGCGAGCACCGGTCGACCTGCTGTATTGATGCGCTCGACTGCGGCGGCGAAATCGGGCCGCACCGCGCCGCGAATGCCGGTACCGAGCAGCGCATCCACCACCACCTCTCCGGCAATGTCCGTCTCGCTGGCGAAGGGCTCGATCACCACGCCTTCATCCAGCGCCCAATCCCGGGCGCGGCCCGCGTCGCCCGAGAGGTCGGCGGCATCGGTCACCTGCAGCAGCTGAACCGCGAACCCGCGGCTGCGCGCGAGGCCCGCGATGACATAGCCATCGCCGGCATTGTTGCCACGCCCACAGAACACCGTCAGCGAGCGCGCAGTCGGCCAGCGCCGGCGCAGCAGATCGAACGCGGCGCCGCCCGCGCGCCGCATCAGCACGATGCCCGGAATGCCTTCTTCTTCGATGGCGCGACGGTCCAACTCGCGGGTCTCCTCCGCGCTGTACAACCTTCGGACCGGGGGCGCGTCAGGGGCGGGCAATCGGGTCATCTCGGACTCCGGCAGCAGATGAGGGCGCAACAGTTACAATGGAAGCCGCATTCTAATGTGCACGGCCCTGACCCGCAGGATTCCCCATGGACATGCAGGCACTTCTGGCCGACATCCAGCACTGGGCGGCCGAGCTCGGCTTCGACCGTGTGGCCGTCACCGATACCGATCTCGGTGACCATCCGCAGCACCTTCGGCGCTGGCTCGACGCCGGCCATCAGGCCTCCATGGACTGGATGGAGCGGCATGCGGATCTGCGGGCAGAACCGGAGCAACTGGTCCCGGGAACCGTGCGCATACTCTCCGCACGCATGCACTACGCTCCACCCGACGACGATCCCCTGGCCGTCCTGCAGCGCGGCGATCTGGCCTACATCTCCCGCTATGCCCTCGGCCGCGACTACCACAAGGTGCTCAGGCCGCGGCTGGCGAAACTCGCCGCGCGCATCGACGCCGCCGTCGGCGGCGCCGGCTTCCGGGCCTTCACCGACTCGGCTCCGGTACTCGAGAAGGCCATCGCCGAAAAGTCCGGCCTCGGCTGGATCGGCAAAAATACGCTGCTGCTCTCCCGCGACGCCGGCAGCCTGTTCTTTCTGGGTGAAATCTTCACCGACGTTCCACTCCCGGTGAGCATTCCCGACACGCGTGATCACTGCGGCAGCTGCCACGCCTGCCTCGACGTCTGCCCGACCCAAGCCTTCGTCGGGCCGCGTCAGCTCGATGCCGGTCGCTGCATCGCCTACCTGACCATCGAACACCGCGGCGCCATTCCCGAGGAACTGCGTCCGCTCATGGGCAATCGGGTGTTCGGCTGCGACGACTGTCAGCTCGTGTGTCCCTGGAACAAGTTCGCCCGCACGACCGCCGAGGACGACTTTCACCCCCGCCACCAGCTCGAGGCCAGCGATCTCGTCGAGCTGTTTCTGTGGTCGGAGTCCACCTTTCTCGATCGCACCGCGGGCAGCGCCATACGCCGCACAGGTTATTCGGGCTGGCTGCGCAATCTGGCCGTGGCATTGGGCAACGCGCCACCGTCGTCGCGTATCGTCGCCGCACTCGAGGCACGCGGCGCCGACGTGGAACCCATGGTCGCAGAACACGTGGACTGGGCGCTGCATCGCCAGCGCGAGGGCCTCAGGGCAGGCGCAGGAATCGCTCGCGGTAGTGCCTGAGTTCGGCGATGGACTCCCGAATATCCTCCAGCGCCCGATGCGCCTCCTGCTTGCTGAATCCGTCCAGGGCCGCGGGATGCCAGCGCCGCGCCAGTTCCTTGAGCGTGCTCACGTCGATCATCCGGTAGTGCAGAAACCCGCTCAGCTCCGGCATGTGGCGGGCAAGGAAGCGGCGATCCTGGCAGATGCTGTTGCCACACAGAGGTGCCTCACCGGGCTGCAGGTGCTCGCGCAGGAACGCAAGGGTCAGCTCCTGTGCCGCCTCGGTGTCCACGGTGCTCGCGCGGACGCGCTCGGTGAGCCCGGACCGGCCGTGATGGGTGGTGTTCCACTCGTCCATCTTTTCGAGTTCGCCCTCAGGCTGATGGATCGCCAGCACCGGCCCCTCGGCAATGATCTCGAGGTCCGCATTCGTGAGCACGGTGGCAATCTCGATGATGACATTCGCGTCCGGATCGAGACCGGTCATTTCCAGATCCATCCAGACCAGCGGTGCATCCACTCTCGTCACCCGCGAAGACTCCCATGGGCTGTGCGTCGGCAGCGTAGAATACGGATCCGCCCGTGAAGCGGCCAGCATGAGGTCATCCTGTGCCCGAAAGCCCCACTGTTGCCGCCATCGTCCTCAGTCATCTGCGACGAGAGGTCGATGTCGCGCTGATTGATGCTGACGATGCCGCTCGGGTGCGATGCTTCCAGCGCAGTCGCGCCACCGAGGTGGTGACCGGCGACCGGGTGCTGATCGAGCGTGATCCCGAACGTCCGGATCGCGGCGTCATCGTCGAGGTGCTGCCGCGACGCAGCCTGCTGCAACGGCGCAACCGGTCCGGCAGCGTGCAGGCGATCTGCGCGAACCTCGACCTGCTGCTGATCATCGTCGCGGCGGACCCTGAGCCCCACGCTGACCTCATCGACCGCTATCTGGTGGCCGCACGGCTCGACGACCTCGACGCCGCAGTGATCCTGAACAAGTGCGACCTCGAAGGGCACCGCGCGCCCCGGATCCAGAGCCTGCTCGAACTCTATCGCTCCCTCGATGTGCCAGTGTGCGCCACGAGTGCGGAGACCGGCGCCGGACTCGCCGACCTGCGCGCGCTGGTCGGCCAGCGCACCGCTGCGCTGGTGGGTCAGTCCGGCGTCGGCAAGTCTTCCCTGCTCAACGCCTTACTGCCCGAGGCCGGCGCCGAGATCGGCAGCCTGACCGGGAAGACCCATCGCGGCCATGGCCGCGGCCGGCACACCACCAGCACCGTGCGCCTCTATCCGCTGGGCGATGGTGTCATCATCGACTCGCCGGGCATCCGGGAGCTCACCCCGGAAATCGAAGACCCGGCCGACCTCATCGTCGGTTTCCCGGAGATCGACGCGGCGGCCCGGCACTGCCGCTTCCGCAACTGCCGTCACGACCAGGAACCGGACTGCGGCGTGACGGCCGCCCGGACTGCAGGCGACATCGATCCGCGCCGCTGGCGCAGCTACCTCATGCTCAAACAGGAGCTCGTCACCGGGCGGACCTGACCGGTCCTCCGCCACCGGCCCTCCGCCACCGGCCCTCCGCCACCGGCCCTCCGCTACACCCTCTCATGGAACAACACACAACCCATTGATACGGCATGGCGTTTTGTGGCGGCAGTGGGAGCTGACGTCGGCTGGGCCTCACAGGCCGCAGGGCGGCGTCGCGATCGCGGACTGCCGCCGGGTTCAGGCGTGACGCAGATCGCGACGCCCGCTTCGCGGACGTAGGCTCCCACTGGGCCTCGCGAGCATTGCTTTTGTTCCTTCCACGACAGCGTGAACGAACGTTCGTGGCGGGCTCTCACTGCTATCGATTCCATTCGGTACAATCGCGGGCCGCCCACGAAACGGAGCCGACCATGACCCGCCCGGACCCCGACCGCCTGCTGACTCCGGAGGCATTCGATGCGCTGCCGGCAGACCATGTCCTGCTGGTGGACGTCGGCACGCCGGAGCGCTATGCGGAGGCACACATCCCTGGGGCTGTGCTGGTGACGCCGGCCGAACTGATGGACGGCCGCCCTCCGGCCAGCGGCCGGCTGCCCGAAAAGGCGCGCCTCACGGAGCTGTTCTCGCGCCTCGGTCTCAGGCCGCAGACCAAGGTCGTGGCCTACGACGACGAGGGCGGCGGCTGGGCGGGACGGCTGCTTTGGACCCTGGACGTGATCGGTCATGACAACTGGGCCTATCTGGATGGCGGCATTCACGCCTGGCAGGCCAGCGGCCGGCCCCTGGAGCAGACACCGAACGAGCCCAACCCGCGCCCGGTAAGCATCAGCATCGATCATGAACCCATCGCCGAAGCCGAAGACATCCTCGCGGCGCTTGCCGCCGGCGACGCCGACCTCGTCGTATGGGACGCCCGCTCTCCTGCCGAGTACCGGGGTGAGCGGCCGGCAGCGGCACGCTCGGGCCACATTCCCGGCGCGATCAACCTGGATTGGCTGGAGCTCATGGATCGGGAACGGCAGCTGCGTCTGCGGGAGGATCTCGCAACCTTCCTGGAGGAACGCGGCATCACGCCCGACAGGCAGATCGTGACCCACTGCCAGACCCATCACCGCTCCGGCCTCACCTGGCTCGCGGCGCGGTTGCTCGGCTATCCGCGCCTGAAGGCCTATCACGGCTCCTGGTCCGAATGGGGCAACCGCAGCGATACGCCCATCCAAGCGGGATCCGAGCCGTGACTCTCGGCCAGCGTGTATTCGTCTGCCTGCAGTACCTCGTCCCCCAGATCCTGCTGACGCGCATCGCGGGGGCCTTCGCCCGGCGACGCATCCCGCTGCTGACGCCGTTCGTGATCCGCCGCTTCATCCGTGCCTATGGGGTCGACATGGCGGAGGCGGTGGAGCCGGACCCGGCAACCTATCCCACGTTCAATGCGTTCTTTACCCGGCCGCTGCGAGCCCATGCCCGGCCGCTGGCACCGGCGCCAGCGTTGCTGTGCCCCTGTGACGGCACGGTATCCGAAGCCGGCAGTCTGGACGGCGGGCGGCTGCTGCAGGCCAAGGGTATCCACTACAGCGCCGTGGACCTGCTCGGCGACGGCGAACTGGCAGATCGTTATGCCGGCGGCACCTTCGCCACCATCTACCTCGCGCCATCCGACTACCACCGGGTGCATATGCCTGCGGCCGGCGCCCTGGAACGCATGGGCTACCTGCCCGGCCGCCTCTTTTCCGTCAATCCGGCCACCGTCGCGGGCCGCCCGGGCCTGTTCGCCCGCAACGAGCGGTTGGTGGCGAACTTCCGGGGCGCCGGGTCGTCGTTCGCCATGGTGCTGGTGGGCGCCATGATCGTCGGCGGCATCCGTACGCCCTGGTCGGGCCGGGTAACGCCCCGCAGCGCCGAACCCTGGCGAATCCTCACGGACACACAGCTGTTCTACGAACGGGGACGCGAGATGGGCACGTTCGAGCTTGGGTCCACGGTGATCATCTTGTTCCCGCCTGCGCGGGTGACGCTGGCCGCGGATCTCCTGCCGGGACGCAAGGTGCGCATGGGCGAAGCCATCGGCGACGTCCGCGAGGCGGACGAGCCGCTTCATTGACCGTCGACGTCGCGCCGCGGTATCAGAGGCGACTCCGACTGAAGGGCATGACGGCATCGAGATCAGTAGCGCCGGAGCGCAACAGCAGGACCCGGTCGAGTCCGAGCGCGACGCCGGCGCAATCCGGAAGTCCCGCCGCCAGTGCCGCCAGAAGGTGTTCGTCAACGTCTGGAGCGAGGCGCCCTGCGGCCCGGCGGCGCGCGCGGTCGGCTTCGAAGCGACGCCGCTGCTCGGCGGCGTCGCCAAGTTCATGATATCCGTTCGCCAGTTCGATGCCGTCCACCACCAGCTCGAAGCGGGCCGCCACGGTCTCGCCCTGCGGATCCTCACGCAGGCGCGCCAGCGCCGCCTGCTGCGGCGGGAAATCGTGGACGAACAGGGCCCCCGGCCAGCCGTCGATGGCCTCCGCATAGGCCAAGTCCAGCAGCGCCGTGCGCTCACCCCCCGTGAGGGCCGCCACATCCGCTTCCCGCCCAGCCTGCGTGAAATGCCGCGTCAGCGCTGCGGCCAGTTCGTCGGCTGGCGCCAGCAGGGGATCCACGCCCAAGCGTTGGCCAAGCACGTCCCGAAAGGGCAGCCGCCATGCCGGAAATCCCGGCAGCAGCGGTCCGAGCAGCGCATCGATTTCGTCCATCAGCGCAACGTCGTCGAAGCCGGGTCGGTACCACTCCAGGAGCAGGAATTCCGGATTGTGCAGGCGCCCGGCCTCCTCGGCGCGGAAGGCGCGGGCAACCTGATAAATGGGGCCCGAACCCGCAGCGAGCAGACGCTTCATGAAGTACTCGGGAGACGACTGCAGCACCTGTCCATCGCGCGTACGCACGCATTCGATGGCCGGGTCCGTGACGCCGGTCGCACCGAGGACGGGTGTATCCACCTCCAGCACGCCCCGGTCGGCGAAAAAGGCGCGCACCTGCACCAGCATGGACGCCCGGGCCTCGAGCGCCACCCTGTCCGTCCCCGGACGCCAGTCGCTCATGAGGGTGCGGATCAGCCCTTGGCGCGACTCTGGTACTCGGACGTGCGCGTATCCACCCGCAGCACATCGCCCCGATTCACGAACAGGGGCACCTTGACCACGGCGCCGGTGGACAGCGTGGCCGGCTTGGTGCCGCCCTGGGCAGTGTCACCCTTCAGTCCCGGGTCGGTTTCGACGACCTCCAACTCAATGAAATTCGGCGGCTGGACCAGTAGTGGAGACTCGTTCCACAGGGTGACCATGTAGGTCTCCTGCTCCTTGAGCCACTGTTTCGCATCACCCACCGCATCGGCTCCGGCCGCCACCTGTTCGAAGCTGCCGTCGGTCTTCATGAAATGATAGAACTCACCGTCCGAGTACAAATACTCCATGTCGAGCTCCATCACATCGGCGCCGTCGAGACTCTCACCGGACTTGAACGTCCGCTCCCAGACCCGACCAGTCTTCAGGTTGCGCAGGCGCACCCGGTTGAAGGCCTGCCCCTTGCCCGGTTTGACGAACTCGTTTTCGAGGATGTTGCACGGGTCACCGTCGAGCATCACTTTCAGCCCTGCCCGGAACTCATTGGTTGAAAAGGTCGCCATGTCGTCTCCACGGTATTGGCCAGGCGGGGTCCTGCCAGGACGGGATGCCCCCGCTGCGCGGGTGCGCATGATAATCAAAGGTCAGGCTAGTGTCCCGAACCCGAAGTTCGCAGTGCTGCGAACTTCGGGTTCGGGACGCTTGGCAGCCAGCGGCATCCCGTGCCCGGCCGCTCTCACTTCCCTATACTCCCCGCGGCCCGCTACCCGCTGCGCACCCCCAGCCTGTGCGCCGCTGACCTCCGGAGTGCCTCGATGCTCGCGCGTGAACGACCCCAGGAAGACTGGCGCAGGCTGCTCGCTGGAGCCGTGACGGATCCTCGGGTGCTGCTCGATCGGCTCGGCCTCGAAGACGGACCTCTGGCGCGGGCGCTTGCCGTCGCCCCAACGTTCCAGGTCCGGGTCCCGGAACCCTATCTCGCCTGCATGACGCCGGGCGACCCGGACGACCCTCTGCTGCGGCAGGTGCTGGCCGTCGCTGCAGAAGACCGGCAGGTGCCGGGCTTCGTCACCGACCCACTCGCCGAGGCCGAACACAACCCCACCCCGGGCCTGCTGCACAAGTATCACGGGCGCGCGTTGCTGATCGCCGCCGGCGCTTGCGCGGTGCACTGCCGCTACTGTTTTCGTCGTCATTTCCCCTACGCCGACAACAACCCCGGCCGGCGCGGGCTCGAAGGCGCTCTGGACTACCTGGCCGCGGCAGAAGACGTACGCGAGATCATCCTGTCCGGCGGTGATCCACTCATGCTCGACGACGACGCGCTGGGCTGGCTCATCGAGCGCCTGGAGCAGCTTCCGCATCTGGTCCGCCTGCGCATTCACACCCGCTTTCCGGTGGTC
Organism: Gammaproteobacteria bacterium; assembly: GCA_007694905.1. Taxonomy (GTDB): domain Bacteria; phylum Pseudomonadota; class Gammaproteobacteria; order Pseudomonadales; family Azotimanducaceae; genus SLTB01. Next base: position 11,697 of record REEU01000227.1, read on the forward strand.
ATCCCGCAGCGCCTGACGCCGCGCCTGGTGGATCTCATTTCGGGCTCGCGCCTGCGCGCCGTGCTGGTGTTGCATCTGAACCATCCGGGCGAGCTCGCCACCGGCATCAGCGAGGCGCTGCAGCCGCTGCGTCGCAGCGGCATACAGGTGCTCAACCAGGCCGTGCTGCTGAAAGGCGTGAACGATCGGCTCGAGACCCTGATGGCACTCTGCGAACAGGGCTTCGAAGCCGGCATCCTGCCCTATTACCTGCACCTGCTGGATCGGGTGGCCGGCACCGCCCACTTCGAGGTGGACGAGCCATCGGCACGCCAACTCTATGACGCCCTCGCCGCCGAGCTGCCCGGCTACCTGCTCCCGCGGCTGGTGCGGGAGCAGCCCGGCGCGCCGGGCAAGCTGCCGCTGCCACCGCGCTGGTGACCGCGCCGTCAGCCATCGCTTTTACGCCCGTTTGCGGCATACTTGCCGGGCAACGCAAGGACGCCGGCGCAGGTCGCGTCGCAGCCGGGAGAGAATTGAAAACGCCATGACCGTGGCTCGCCCCATCAGACTGTCGGTACCGCTCCAGAAACGCGACCAGCTCAGCTTCTGCGATGGCTCACCGAAAGCCATCGCAGCCTGGACGGAGCCGCTCCATGCTCTACCCGCCAGCGAGGCCATCGCCACTCTGCTGCCCGCGGTGACCGAGCTGGGCCAATGCAGAGCAGCACCCGAACTCCGCTTCGAGCAGCTCGAAGCTGTCCGTCCTGTGGTGTGGTTCCTGTGCACGCGCCTGGCTCGGTCGACCCTGACCCGACCGCTGCTGCTCGATGCCAAGGAACAGACGGCCCTGGCCAACGCCCAGAGCCTGCAGACTCAACTCGCAGCCGGCTATAAGCTGGTGGTGGCCCAGGCGCTGAAATCCGGGCAATCGCTGGCCAGCACCGCTTTGCATCGAGCCCTGAGTGACCTCGGCCCGACCCTGCTGCGGGCACTGCAACTCTACACGCCTGCGCCGGCACGACTGTGGGAGCAATTGCATCAGCTCTACTATCTGGCCGAGCGCAAAGGGCTGCTCGATCATGCCGTTCCAGACCCGGTCCAGCAGCAGAGCAGGCCCCTCAGCATCCGCAACCTTTATCTGCGCCTGTTGCTGCTAGGTTGCGCACGGCCAAACATGCTCCGCCAGCAGGGGCTGCTGGCCATGTTCAATGCCCTTGAAGGTTGGGCTGAGAAAGCGGAGCTCGCGACCGGCGTGGACGATGCCCATCTGCTGGTGGATCTGACCTCGGATCAGGCACCCCTGGAAGCAACCCGTTACGTGGGGCACAGCGGCGAGGATCTGCGTTGTCTGGTGACCGAACCGCTGCTCGAAACCCTGCGCGGGCGCTTCGATGAGGCCCTCAAAAGCGGTATCGAGCAAGGCGCCGACGACCCGGAACTCCTCAGCCACCTGATCCAGGCCTGGGGCCGCAGCGCCCGCCGCTCTTTCAAGCGATCCCCCGCCAACGGCAATCTCGAGATCTGCGTGGGACTGCCGGCACTGCACTTCCACAGCGCCGGAGGCATCCCCCTGCAGCGCCAGCTCCGGGGCGGACGGGATATCGACGTGCCGGTGGCCGATGGAGATGATGCCATCGATCCATTTGCAGGCGCGGGCGATGTAGGCGGCGCACGCATGGAGGAATTAGGCCAGCGACGCGGGCCGATCACCCACAAGGCGTCCGAGCCCATGGAGGATTACCCGGTGGCGAAGCTGCGGCTGGAGGACATCTCGCCCGGCGGCTACGGACTGATCTGGCAATCGCGTCCGGATGCAGGCCTGCAGGCGGGGGAGCTGGTGGGACTGCGCACACCAGGTGATCCCTACTGGTCGGTGGCCGTGGTCCGCTGGTGCCGGAACGTCCCGGGCGAATTGCGACTCGGCGTCGAACTGCTGGCACCACGGGCCGCCTCCGCCTGCGTCCGTCCCCTGGGGCAGCAGACCGCCTGGAACGCCTGGGGGCCGGCCCTGGTGCTGCCTGAGGTCGGGGCCCTGTCCCAGCCGCCCTACCTGATCACACCGAGCGGCTCCTTCGCTCCAGGCCAGAAGGTGATCCTCAATCGCTACGGTACTGGGTTCCGGGCCCGTCTGCAGGTCCTGGAGCGGGCCAGCCACGGTTTCGCCGAGTACCGCTTCGAGGAGCTCGGAGGACAGCGTGACGTCCCGCAGGACACCGGGATCGAAGTGGAGTACCTGGATGGCGAGACTCATTTTGACGAGGTCTGGTCGCGACGCGACAGTCCCCGATGACCGCAGCCGGGGAACGCCGGACGGCAGCGCCGGCCGGAACCTGAGGCGCATACGGGTTGCACCGAACGCATGTACGCGGCAATCATGCCGAGAACGTCCGCGGGGAGAACCTTCGGAAAGCGTCGACTACCACACGGATGCACACTGTCGCTAAAGTTAACCCTTACAAGGGTGCGGCAGTGGTCATCACCCACTTTCCAGCGGGATGGTCAGCAGGATGCAGCAGCACGCATGAGTCGCACGGACCCTATTCATCTCATCATTGCCGACCCTTCCGAGAACAGCGCGGAGGAGCTGGTCAGCGAGCTGCGCAACGCGGGGCACGCGACCCGTGCTCAGCACATTTCCGGCCTCGAACAGCTTGATGACCTTCTCGACGGACAGCGCTGGGACATGCTGCTGTGCCGTCGCAGCGACGAGGCCGAGTACACGCCTGAAGATCTGTTCGCACGGGTCCGGCAGCAGGAGCTGGACTGCGCCATGATCCTGATCGAGGACTCGGACGACCCGGCCCGTCTCACGGAAGGCCTGCGTTCAGGCGCTACGGACGTGATTCTCGAAGGCCAGGACGAACGCTTCCTGCTGGTGGTGCGGCGCGAGCTCGGGAACGTGGCCCAACGCCGTAAGCGTCGCCAGGCGGAGCTGGCAATGAAGGAATCCGAGCGCCGCAACCAGCTCCTCCTCGACACCTCGCGCGCCGCCATTGCCTACATCCATGAAGGCATGCACATTTACGTGAACAGAGCCTACGTGGATCTGTTCGGCTACGCGGACGAAGACGAACTTGCGGCAATACCCCTGCTCGACATGATCGCAGGCAATCACCAGAGTACGTTCAAGCAGAAGCTGAAAGACTTCGATGTCGACGCCTCCGCCGAGCCGTTTCCGATCAGCGGGCTGCGCCAGAACGGCGAAGCCTTCGACGCTACCATGGTGTTGACCATGGCTGCATTCGATGGCGAACCCTGTATGCAGGTGCTCATACGCCGCGAAGAACAGCCCGCCGCCAGCAGCGCCGAGTTGCAGCAGCTTCGAACTCAAGACCCCACCACCGGCTTGCTCAACCGGCCGTTCTTCATCGAGCGGCTCGAGCAGATCGTCGACGACGCCCGTCGGGAACGCCACAGCGGTGGCCTGATGATGCTGCAGATCGACCACTTCGCCGAACTTCGTGAGCAGGCCGGACTTACCGGAACGGACTCGGTGATCCGGGAGCTCGCTGGCGTTCTCGCTGCCGAGACCCCTGACGGCGTGACCCTGGCGCGCCTCAGCGACGATACCTTCAGCGTGGTGTGCATCAATCGTGGCCGCGACGACCTGATGCAGCTCGCAGAACACTATCGTGAGACCGTCGACACGCACATGTGCACCGTGGGAAACCGGACCATCCGGGCGACGCTGAGCGTGGGCGCAACGCTGATCGGAAGCCGGTCGGAGAGCGCCCAGGAAGCGCTGACCCAGGCCAGCCGGGCCACCAGTCATGTTCGCGACCGCAACCGGCAGGGAAACGGTGTTTATCTGTTCGACCCGGCCGACTTCACGACGGAGCGGGCGACCAGCGATTCGGACGACGATCGCACCCGGGAGGTTCTCCATCTGCTTTCAGACGGGATCAAGAACAACACGCTGGTGCTGCTGTATCAGCCCATAATCAGTCTGAGAGGAGAGGAGCGCGAGCATTACGAGGTCTATCTGCGGCTGCCGGATGCCAACGGCAATCTGCTCCGACCCGACGAGTTCATCCATCTTGCCGAGCAGTCCGGTATGGGTGGGCGCCTGGATCGCTGGGTGGTACTGCAGGCGGTACGGAGACTCGCAACGAGGCGCAGCGAAGGGCGCGACACGCGCCTGACGATCAATCTCACCCACAACGCGCTCACCGACGACAGCTTCCTGCCCTGGCTGAAGGTGGCGCTCAAGGCGGCCAAACTGCCGCGGGAAGCCGTGGTGCTTCAGTTCACCGAGATTGCGGCGACGACCTATCTCAAGCACGCCAAAGCGTTCAGCGAAGCACTGTCGAAGCTCGAATGCATGGTCAGCATGTCGCGCTTCGGCGGGTCCGTGAATCCGTTCGGTACGCTGCGCCACTTGCAGGTGGTCTACGTCAAGATCGATGGCGCCCTGGTGGGTGATCTGAACGCGGACGAGACGGGCCGCTCGAAATTCCGCGACATGATCCGCAAGCTCGAGGACGACGGTATGTTGCCGGTGGTACCCATGGTCGCGGACGCGCAAATTCTTGCCAACCTGTTCCAGGCCGGAGTCAACTACGTGCAGGGCAACTACTTCGCCGAACCCGCGGCAGAAATGGACTTCGAGTTCCAGTCCGATCTCTGAATCCCACCCGTTGCGTCACTCGCCCGCGGCGTGGACCAGATCCTCGTCGGTGAAACCGAGCAGATAGAGGACGGCATCGAGTCCGAGCTCGGAAAGTGACTGTTCAGCAGACTCCCGCACCAGGGGCTTGGCGCGAAACGCGATACCCAGGCCCGCGATGGACAGCATCGGCAGGTCGTTGGCGCCGTCGCCCACGGCGATCACCTGATCGAGGGTGATGTGTTCTGCTGCAGCAATTTCCCTGAGCAGCGCAGCCTTGCGGGCGCCATCCACCACTTCGCCGACCACCCGACCCGTGACCCGGCCGGCAACGATCTCGAGCTCGTTGGCATGCACGTAATCGATGCCCAGCCGCTCCTGCAGCCGCCGTCCAAAGTACTGAAAGCCACCAGAGAGAATCGCCGTCTTGTAGCCGAGCTGCTTGAGGCAGGACAGCAGCCGCTCCGCGCCCTCGGTGATCGGCAGCGAATCCGCCACCCGTTCCAGCACCCCGGCGTCGAGTCCCTCGAGCAGAGCGACCCGGCGGCGGAAGCTGGCGGTGAAGTCCAACTCGCCGCGCATCGCCTGCTCCGTGATGGCGGCCACCTCGTCTCCGACACCGGCAATGCGCGCAAGGTCGTCGATGACCTCGGTCTCGATCAGCGTCGAGTCCATGTCAAAACAGATGAGACGGCGATTGCGCCGGTAGACGTTGTCGAGTTGAAAAGCGATGTCGATCCCGAGCTGACCGGACGCCGCCAGGAATTCCGCCCGGATGGCCTGCTGATCGGAAAGGTCACCCCGCAACGCGAGCTCCACGCTGGATCGGGTCCGCTCAGGCTCAGTCTTTACGCTGAGGCCACCGGAGAGGCGCCGCATGGCATCGATGCGCAGCCCGTAACGATGAACGATTGCGGTGACCCGGGCCAGATCCGCGGCCGAGAGGCGCCGCGCCAACAGCGTCACGATGTAACGTGAACGGCCCTGGCGGGCCACCCAGTCCTGCCAGCGCTCCGGCGCCATGGGCTCGCAGCGCACCATGAGACCCAGTTCGTGGGCACGAAAGAGGACGTCCTTCAGGATGGGTTCCGGATCCACCGCCTGCGGCAGCGCGACGACGATGCCGAGTACGGCCTGCTCGTGAATCACCGCATGGCCGATGTCGCGGATCTCCACCGCGTGCGGCGCCAGCAGCGCGGTCAGTTCCGCCGCGAGCCCGGGCCGCTCCGCACCGGTCACCGAGATGAGCAGCATCTCCTGGTTCAACACGCGGTGTCCGTGGTCGTGGTTCGACACGTCGGGCAGGCTAGAATGGCCGCCGCCGAATCGCGGCGCTGACATGGCTGCTCCGGAGTCCAACCTGTTGCCGAATTCAAACGCGTCACCCTCACTGAGTCGATCGACGCCGCCACGCGAGCCGCTGTGGCTGACTGGCGCTCTGCTGGCCATAGCCCTCGGTGTGCTGCCCATGCTGCTCGTGGCGCTGGCACTGCAGGCACATCAGGGCAGCGCCGCGAGCGCGCGGTATGGTAGCACCATCGTCGATCGGCTCGCCGCCAGCGCCCATGGCCCACTGCTCGCCGATGACATGATCGGACTCAGCGTGCTGGTACGTGAGTACAAGGCGCTGGCTGACGTGGCGACCGTGGCCATCTACGGTGCGGACGATCGCCTGCTGGCCGCCGCCGACGGCAGCCTGAGCAGCCCCGCCCGGCTCGAGCGCGAGCCGCTTCCCGGGACCCACGTCGCGGCAATCAGGCTCGAAGACAGCATCGCCGGCTTCGCGCGCATCGCCTTGCGGCCAGCCTCCTTCACCAGCGGTCAGGCCTGGCTGCTGGCCGTCGCGGCCTTTGCAAGCCTCTTCCTGGCCGGCGTCGGCGGCTGGCTCGGCACCCGCCTCGACCAGCGCCTGCAGCTGGCGCGGGAAGATCTTGAGGAATTCACCGGGCACAGCGCCCACGCGCGAGGCCATCTCGCCGCGCTGATGGAACTGACCACCGAGTCCGAATCCGACCGCATCGCACCCGTGGCGCCTGACGCCATGCGCGAGCGCCAGCTCTACGTGCTCATACTCAACCTGTTCAATCAGATTTCCCTGCCCGCAGACGCACGCAGCGTGGTCCTCGCCGAGTGCGAAGCCGTCCTCGATCAGGTCTGCCGCCTCTACGGCGGTCGCCAGGAAGCATTGCCCCGTACCGGCATCCTGGTGACCCTCGATGCCCTGAGCGACAGCGGCGACCATGCCTTCCATGCCGTGTGCGCCGCATTGCTCGCGCAACGCGTGTTCGCCGACCTCAACCGCCAGCGGGTGCGCGACGGCGAAGTGCAGCTGGCGCTGCGCATTGGGCTTGAGCGGGTAATCGAAGAGCCCCCCGGCGAACATCCTGAGGATCTGATGGCCCAGGCCTTTCCGGACAGCGTCTCGCGCGGCATCACCCTGAGCGCACTGGCCCGGGACGAAGGTATCGCCATCGGTGATGCGGTACTCCGGGCCTGCAGCGATCCGGAACGACTGGTGCGGGAACCGCTGCAGTCCGCGGCACTAAGGGCCCTGGGCGACAGCGGTCACGCCTGGCTGGTCCGGGACCTCGCACCCGGCTACCGGGGGCTGCTCGAGCGCCAGGCCCAGCTCCTGCTGGGTTCCGCCTGACTCACCCGACCTGGTCAGACGACTTCAACGCGATCCACCCGCTGAAAGCCCCGTGGCAGACGATTGCCCCGACGCGCGCGCTGGCCGAGATAGGCTTCAAGGTCTGTGCGCTTAAGGCGCAGGTAACGCTGTCCGGCGTGAACGATGAGTTCGCCGCCGGCCGGCACACTGCAGACTGCGAGCAGGGCCTCTTCGCCGGACTCGAAGGCACTCTTCGGGATGTTGACGATCTTGTTGCCCTTGCCGCGACTGAGCTCCGGCAGCTCCGCAACCGGGAACACCAGCATGCGGCCAGCAGTGGTCACCGCCACCAGCAGGTCCGCCTCCGGATCCGCCACGATCACGGGAGTCACGACGGCTGCACCTTTCGCCAGCGTGAGCACCGACTTTCCCGTCCGATTCTTGCTGACGAGATCACCCAGGCGCGTCAGGAAGCCATAACCCGCTGTGGATGCGAGTAGCACCGCCGCATTGGACTCACCCATGAGCAGACCGCAGAAACTCGCGCCGGAAGGTGGACTCAGGCGGCCGCTGAGCGGCTCGCCGTTACCACGCGCGGAGGGCAGGCTGTGAGCCGGAAGCGAGTAGGCGCGTCCCGTGCTGTCGATGAACACCAGGTTCTCGTTGCTGCGCCCACGGGCCATCTGCAGGAAGCCATCACCGGAGCGATAGGCCAGTTCCCGCGCCTCGATCTCATGCCCCTTGGCCGCGCGCACCCAGCCCATCTCGGAAAGGATGACGGTCACCGGTTCGGTGGAGAGCAGCTCCTCTTCAGCGTAGGCGCGCGCCTCCTCCCGCTGCACCAGCGGCGAGCGGCGATCATCGCCGAACGACTCGGCGTCTTCCGTCAGTTCGTCCACCAGAAGTTTCTTCAGGCGCCTCGGCGATGCCAGGACTTTTTCGATGCCACCCTTCTCCGCGGCGAGTTCGCTCTGCTCCTGCTGGATCCTGATTTCCTCCAGCCTCGCCAGTTGCCGCAGACGCAGATCGAGGATGGCGCTGGCCTGGATCTCGCTCAGGCCGAAGCGCTCCATCAATGCCTGCCGCGGCCGCTCCGCCTCGCGCACGATGCGAATCACCTCGTCGACGTTCAAATAGGCGATCTGAAGCGCCTCGAGGACGTGCAGCCGCTCGTCGATGCGATCGAGGCGATATTGCAGCCGCCTTGTGACGGTTTCCCTGCGGAACTCGAGCCACTCGGCGATCAAGCTGCGCAGGCCGCGCACGCCCGGGCGGCCATCGAGACCGATCATGTTCATGTTGATGCGATAGCCACGTTCGAGGTCCGTGGTTGCGAACAGGTGCGCCATCAGGCGCTCGGAGTCCACCCGGTTCGAGCGCGGGACGATGACGATGCGGATCGGGTTCTCATGATCCGACTCGTCCCGGAGATCCACCACTGTGGGCAGCTTCTTCGCATGCATCTGTGCTGCGATCTGCTCGAGGACCCGGGCCGGCGAGACTTGGTGCGGCAGTGCGGTGACGACGATGTCGCCCTGCTCGATGCGCCATACCGCCCGCGCGCGGACGCTGCCGCGACCGCTCTCGTAGAGCTGCCTGAGTTCCTCGACGGGCGTGACGATCTCGGCCTCAGTGGGAAAATCCGGTGCTTTCACATGCTCCATGAGTGCCGCCGTGTCCGCTTTCGGATCCTCCAGCAGACGAATGCAGGCCGCGGCCACCTCACGCAGGTTGTGGGGCGGAACGTCGGTGGCCATGCCGACGGCAATGCCCGTGGTGCCGTTGAGCAGCACCATGGGCAGCCGCGCCGGCAGCACCTTCGGTTCGTTCAGCGTGCCATCGAAGTTCGGCTGCCAGTCCACCGTGCCCTGTCCGAGTTCAGCTAGCAGGAGCTCCGCATAGCGGGACAGTCGCGCCTCGGTATAGCGCATGGCGGCGAAGGATTTAGGATCGTCAGGCGCGCCCCAGTTGCCCTGTCCGTCGACGAGCGGATAGCGGTAGGAGAACGGTTGCGCCATGAGCACCATGGCCTCGTAGCAGGCCAGGTCACCATGCGGGTGGAACTTGCCAAGCACGTCCCCGATGGTGCGCGCCGATTTGGTGTACTTGGCGGTCACGGACAGTCCGAGCTCGGACATCGCGTACACGATGCGGCGCTGAACCGGCTTCAGGCCGTCGCCGATGTGCGGCAGCGCACGATCGTTGATGACGTACATGGAATAGTCCAGGTACGCCTTCTCGGTGTACTGCCGCAGCGGCATGCGCTCGGCGGCGAAGCCGTCGTCCTGATCGAGCTCCGACATGAATCGGTTTCCTCCCGCTGTGTCGCCAGTGGCCGCTGACCGCGGCGCGCCGGCTCAGACTTCGAGATCGGCCTGGTCGCCCTTGCGTTCGAGCCAGTCGCGGCGATCGCCGGAACGCTTGCGCGCCAGCAGCATATCGAGCAGCTCCATCGTCTCCGCGTCGGAATCGATGGTGAGCTGCACGAGCCGGCGCGTATCCGGCGCCATGGTGGTTTCCCTGAGTTGCAGCGGGTTCATTTCGCCCAGCCCCTTGAACCGCTGCACCGAAATCTTCCCCGTCTTCTTTTCGGCAGCGATCTGGTCGAGGCGACCCTGCTTTTCTTCGTTATCGAGGGCGTAGTAGACGTCTTTGCCAACGTCGATGCGATACAGCGGTGGCATGGCAACGAACACGTGCCCCGCCCGGACCAGGGCGGGAAAGTGGCGAACGAACAATGCGCACAACAAGGTCGCGATATGCAGCCCGTCCGAGTCCGCATCCGCCAGGATGCACACCTTGCCGTAGCGCAGCCCAGCGAGGTCGCTCGATCCCGGATCAACGCCGAGTGCAACCGCGATGTCGTGCACTTCCTGGCTGGCCAGGATCTGGTTGCCGTCCACCTCCCAGGTGTTGAGAATCTTGCCCCGCAAGGGCATGACGGCCTGGAACTCCCGATCGCGGGCCTGCTTGGCCGAGCCGCCGGCCGAGTCGCCTTCCACCAGGAACAGCTCCGAGCGCTTGACGTCGACACCGGCGCAGTCGGCGAGTTTGCCTGGCAAGGCTGGCCCGGAGGTGACTCGCTTACGTGCCACCTTCTTGGCCGCCTGAATTCTGCTCTGGGCGCTCCTGATCGCGATCTCGGCGATGCGTTCCGCCTCGGCCGTGTGCTGGTTGAGCCAGAGACTGAACGCGTCCCGCGCCACGCCGGACACGAACACCGCGGACTGCCGCGAAGACAGCCGCTCCTTGGTCTGGCCGGAGAATTGGGGGTCGTGCAACTTCGCCGAAAGGACGTAGGCACAGCGCTCCCAGAGATCCTCCGGCGCGAGTTTCAACCCTCTTGGCAGCAGGCTGCGCAGTTCACAGAACTCCCGCAACGCTTCCGTCAGCCCGCTGCGCAGGCCATTGACGTGGGTTCCACCCTGGGCGGTGGGAATGAGGTTCACGTAACTCTCGGTGACCAGTTCGCCGGCATCGGGCAACCATTGCACGGCCCACTCCACCGCTTCGTCGTTACCGGCACTGCGATAGCGGAAGGGTGCGACAGGCACCGTCTCCCAATGCTGCGTGGACTGGTTGAGGTAGTCCGCGAGACCATCTTCGTAGTACCAGGTGATCTCCTCCGACTCGGCGCCACTGCGATCCCGGAACACCACCTCGAGGGCCGGGCACAGCACCGCTTTCGCCCGCAGCAGATGCTTCAGCCGCGGCACCGAGATTCTAGGCGAATCGAAATAGGACGCATCCGGCAGGAAACGCAACCGGGTTCCGGTATTGCGGCGACCACTGCTGCCGATCACCTCCAGCGGCGTCACCGGCTCGCCCTGCTCGAAGCGCATGCGATGCACCGCGCCGTCACGGCGGATCTCCACTTCGAGCCACTCGGACAGCGCATTCACCACGCTGACGCCGACCCCATGCAAGCCGCCTGAGAACTGGTAGAGGTCGGAGGAGAATTTACCGCCGGCATGCAGCCGGGTAAGGATGAGCTCGACGCCGGTGACGCCGTGCTCCGGATGAACGTCGATGGGCATGCCCCGGCCGTCGTCGACCACCTCGATGCTCTGGTCCGCCTCCAGGGTCACTTCGATGCGACGCGCATGGCCCGCCAACGCCTCGTCGACGCTGTTGTCGATGACTTCCTGGACGAGATGGTTGGGGCGAGAAGTGTCGGTGTACATGCCGGGGCGCTTGCGCACCGGCTCGAGTCCGGTCAGGACCTGGATGGATTCGGCGAGGTACTGCTTGGTCATCGAGCATCCGGGCGGGTGGAGGACGGCGCCATGTTACCCGCACGGTCGGATCGAGCGTAGAGGGAAATCCGCACGAAGGCCCGGCGAGGCGGTCCGTCGGTCGGTCTCAGGCGCGCCGCCCGTTCACCGCCACCGGCGCCGGTTCCCGGCCATGGGCCAGGCACAGGGCCAGATATTCACCGAGAAACCGGTTGAGCTGCGCCTTCTCGTCCGGCTGGTGCATCCTGCCGTTGGGGTAATCGTAGCGACCCTGGAAACGGTCTTCCCCCTGATACGCCGTGACTTCCGCGGTGCGCGCGTCGTGGTAGAGCCGCACCAGCAGGCGCGGCGCCGGAACCAGTGGATGCCAGTCCGATGCGGCCCGCGTGAAGTCCAGCGCGAGCGTGGTGGTGTAGGGACAGCGCTCCACGACCCTGAAACGCAGGACCCGATCCGCGACCTGCGGCAGGGTCAGTGACAGCGTGCGCTCGTCCCGATCGAACAGTTCCGGCAGTAACTGGTGCAAGCGGGCATAGTTGGCGTCGCACTCCGCCATGTGCGCAGCCAGATCCACCTTGTAGCGCCTGTGCGCCATGCGATCTCCCTTGAATCAGGAATCATTGCCCGCATCACGTTCCAGCCAGCGACTCCTGAGCGTCTCCCGATGCAACGCCATC
>REEU01000103.1 GCA_007694905.1 Gammaproteobacteria bacterium
ATGGCCTGAAACGGTCCCTTGCTGCGTCGGCTGAGCTGATGCAGGGAACGGGCAAGCACCTCCTTGCCCGTTCCCGTCTCGCCGAGGATCAGGGTCGTCACATCCGTAGGCGCCACCTTCTCCACCATGCGGGCGATCTTCAGCATGGGCTCGCTGGCGCCGATGATGCCATCGAGGGGGCTGTGACTTGCCTGTTCCTGCAGACGACGATTCTCGGCTTCGAGTTCCGCAATACGAAACGCGCGATCGACCACGAAGTTCAAGGTCTCGGCGTCAATGGGCTTCTGGTAGAAGTCGAAGGCACCCGCGGCAATAGCCTGTACGGCATGGCTCCGCTCTTCGCGGCCGGTCACCACCACCACGCGGGTATCCGGCGCCAGCTCGAGCAGTTCGTCGAGCACCTCAAAGCCAACGCGAAAGCCGCCCGGGTCCGGCGGCAGGCCAAGATCCAGCGTCACGACCTGAGGATGGTGGCGCCGGAATTGGGCGATGGCCTCTTCATGGTTACCGGCCACTGCCACTTCGATGGTTTCATCGAACGCCCAGCGCAGCTGCGACTGCAGGCCTTCATCGTCCTCGACGATCAACAGACGGCGTGAATCCGCAGCTTTCAAAACAGGCCTCCCATGAGCAGGCTGACGCAGCGATTCAGCACGTTGCGACCGTGCCTGCGTCCGCGGCGTCCTGCCCGAAAGCGGGCAAGAGGATCTCCATCCGCGTCCCCTCGCCCTCTTTGCTGCGGACGAGCAGATCGCCACCGAGCCCGCGAATCAGTTGCCGCGCCTGATAAACACCTATGCCCATGGCAGTGAGCCCCTTGGTGCTCTCGAAGGGCGCGAACAACCGTTCCTGTACGAAGCGCTCGCTCATCCCGCAGCCCGTGTCTTCGATGATCAGACGTTGCCAGGGTGGATCGATTTCGATCTTCAACTCGATCCGCCCCGTCTCGGGTGTCGCGTCCACAGCATTCTGCATCAGGTGACTGACCACTTCGACGAGCTGGTCATGGGGCGCGACGAACTCGACGGTTTCCACGACGGACGCGAGAATCGGCCGCGGCCTCGCGTCTTTGAAGCGCTCCAGCGCCGTATCGCACACCTGACGCAGATGAGTGGCGCGCTCCGTCTCATCAATGCGTCGCTCACGCAGTTGCTTGAGCAGCTTCTCCATCCGCTCGACCGCATGGCGCGTGGTCCGGATCACATCGTCCACAAATGCAGGCTTGTCTCGGTGCCGATCTGCATTGCCGACCAGAAGCGACAGCTGTGAGACCACGGTCTTCACGTCGTGGACCACAAACGCGTTCATCTGGTTAAAGGCATCCAGCTGGCGGGACTCTGCGAGGGCATCGGATGCCAGACGCTGCGCCAGGAAGCTCGCCGTCTGGCGAGCCACCAGCCGCATGAGGTCCCGATCCTCCCAATCGAGGCTGGTTGGGATGGTGGGTTCGAGCAGCACTGCCATGCCCCAGAGCTCATCTTCCAGCAGCAGCGGCAGCACGAAGCGCGCGCCAGCCTGATCAGGCAGTGCATTCCGTTCATCCAAGCCTGGATAGGCCTCCGGGTGGCCGCGCACATCGGCCGCGTCGAGGATCGATTCGTCTTGCCGAAACCACGCCCGCAGAGCCTCAACCCGGGCGGGCGGCAGTGGCTCGATCCAGCCCGTACCGCGCTGGGTCAGGGCCAGAAACTGGCCGTCCGCATGGCGGGTCCAGATCGCTCCGCCAGGTGTATTGAGAAGCTCCGACAGCACCCGCAGTGCCTTGACCTCCATGGCCTCGCTCGGATCGCCCCCCGCCAGCGCCCGAGTCAGGCGCTGCCACTCCTCCCGATAATCGTAACGCTGCTCAAAAAAATTGCTGGCCACCATCTTGCGCAGCCGCTCGCGCAGATCCCGGGAACCCACAACCACCAGAAACGCCACGCTGCCTGCGGCAACGAAGAACGCCTGCAGCACCTCCCCCCACTGGCCACCAAACAGACGGACGTAGTAACCGGCAGCTGCAATCAGGACCAGGTAGCCGCCGGCCGCCATGAGGGCCGCGGACTGAAAAGCCAGGCGCCGCGATAGGCTCAAAGCGAGTCGTTTTTGGCGGTGTCGCCGCACGGCAATGGCAATCAGCGGCGCCGCCAGCGCGTGCACCGCCGGTCGAATCGTCGCCAGGGTCGGGTCGAGCCCCTGAAACAGCAACGCGTCCGTATAAAGGATGAAGTCGTAGCCGAAGATCACGAACAGACCGAGGGCGAGGTATTTCACCCGCCAGCGATGATCCGTGTGCACATTGCCGCGGACCTGGTCGAGCAAGCCGATCGCCAGGATCGTCACGGCCAGGTGACTGAGCAGAACGCCGGATTCTGCCTCGATGTAGCGCCCTGCGGATGTACCAACGGCAGGACCTTGAGCCACAACCAGCGCGGCACACACAACCAGCGCCACGACGCCTGCCAGCAGCACCCACACGAGGCTGGCCCCTTCCCCGCGCAGTGACGCTCTCGCGACATCCACGCCCATGATCCGCCCGAGGACCAGCATCCAGCCACCGTAGGCGGCCAGCTCCATCAGCGCCATCAACAGCGGCGCATCGCCATACGCCTGCAGGGCGACCCAGAACGTCGTCAGGACACTGGCCAACAGCACCGCCCGGCTGTCGACCCGCCTCAGCACCCCAACAAGCACATAAAGGCTGAGCCCGGCAAAGGCGATCAGCCCGATCAGCGCCCCGAACAGCTGGGGCGTCATGGCGCCGAAGCCGTACCCCACATTCACCTCACCGTACGCCGCGTGACACTTGGGAATGGTTCAAGATTAGCAGCGCAGCCCGTGGCTCGCGCGATGGCAGTCACGACAGCGCGCGCTTACACTCATCGGATGATGACTCACGCGGCACCACCGCCGGGCTGGGAGCAGCACCGACATGACCACGACGATTCGCGGCACAACGGCCAAGACCTTCGCTCTGATGCTGACGGCACTCGTCCTCTCCGCGTGCAGCGGTACGACCCCCGAACAGCACCTGCAGCGCGCCTCCGAGTTCGAAGCGAGCGGACGCTACCAGTCGGCGCTGATCGAGCTGCGCAATGCTTTACAGAAAGACCCTGAACTGGCTGAAGGTCGCCTGCGCCTCGGCCTGATCTTCCTCGAGGTGGGCGATTACCTGTCAGCCGTGGCCGAACTCGAGCGCGCCGAGCGACTGGGCATTGTCGACCCAGCCCTGCCCGAGGCCCTGGCCCAAGCACGGGTCGGCTCCGGCGAGGAACGGCACGCGCGCAGAGTCATCGACAACCACGCCGGAACCAACCCGGAGGACCTGAGCGTTGCCCTGGCCGCCTACGTGGGCCGTGCTCTGCAGATCGTCGGACGGCGGGAGGAAGCCCGCGCACGCCTGACCGACATCGTCGAGCGGGCGCCCGATGAGCCAGCTGCGCGACTCGCATTGGCCCGCCTGGAGTGGGCCGAGGGCCAAGTTGGCGCCGCGCTGGAGCAGGCCCGGGCGGCACTGGCCGCTGCCCCGAACAATCAAGACACCCTGATGGTGCTGGGCGAACTGAATCTGGTTGCGAACAACCCTCAACAGGCTCGTGATCACTTCGAGGCCGCCGTCGCCATGGCCAGCGAACGCGGCGGCAGCCCGGCTTCCGCACGCCTTGGCCTCGCCCGGGCGCTGGTCGCCACCGGCGATTTCGAAGCAGCAGGGCCCCTGATCGACGAGACGCTGCGCGAGCTCCCCGAGCTGCCCGCCGCCCACTACCTCAAGGCCTTGGTCCACCTGGACGCGGGCGACGACGACGCCGCCAACGACAGCCTCGCCATCGTCATCCGCAGCGCCCCCAACCACCTCGCCAGCCGTTACTTCCGGGCGCTGATCGCTTTCCGGCAGGAACGCTATGAACGTGCCCGGGACGATCTCGAGCGCATCCTCGCGCGCGCGCCGGATAACAGACAGGCCCGCCTGCTGCTGGCTGCCGTGCATGCGCAAAGCGATGACCACGACCGCGCCGTTACCCTGCTGCGCGCCGGCCTGCGCGAACCTGACATGCGCCCGGACGCCGCCTACTACGCCGCCTTTGGCCAGACGCTGCTGCGTGCCGGACACAACGACGAAGGCCTCGAGATGCTCAGCCGGGCCGCCTCGGAGCAACCCGACGCCGCCGCCATCCGCACCCAGCTCGCCCTCGCCCATCTGGCCACCGGCGCCGCAGGCGTCGCCGAAGCAGAATTGCGGGAAGCGGTGGATCTCAGCGAAAGTTTCCCGCTGTCGGACACGCTGCTGATACTGGTGCTGCTGGAAAGTGAACGCTTCGATGAAGCGCTGACCTCCGCGCAACGCTTCGTCGAACGCAACCCCGACGCGCCCATGGCCTACAACATGCTGGGCGCCGCGCAACTCGGGCTCGACAACCGAACCGCGGCACGGGAAGCGTTCCAACAGGCCCTGGAGGTGGAGCCGGCCTTCAGCCCAGCAGCGCTGAATCTGGCAGGCATGGATCAGCAAGAGGACGGTCCCGCTGCTGCTCAAGCGCGCCTGGAAGTTATCCTGGAAGCGAACCCCGACAGCCGGGACATCCGGCTGCGACTCGCCGAACTGGCGCAGCAGCAGGGCGATGTCGATCGTGCGATTGCCTACCTCGAACCCGCCTGGCAACAGGACCGCTCGCACGTGCGGATGAGCCTGGCACTGGCTGCACTGTATTTTGCCCGAGGGGAGCCTGCCGCAGTACTCAACGCCTTGGGTGACTTAGGAGACAGCAGCGAAGTGGGCGATCAGGTGCTTGCGACCCGGGCTCAAGCCGGACTGCAGGCGGGCGAAGTCGATTTCGCAATCGAGGCCCTCGATACGCTTCTGGCCCGCCGCCCGGACGACCAGCAGATCGGCCTGGGCCTCGCTGGAGCCTTGGCCGGCGCCGGCCAGACGCCTTCATTGAGACCGGCCAGGATCACCCGG
>REEU01000145.1 GCA_007694905.1 Gammaproteobacteria bacterium
GGCTGTTGATCTGGGTGAAGATGTCGCAAACCTTGTCGACCGCCAGATCTTCGTCCAGTTGAATGTAGGAAATCTGATACTTTTCGAATAAATCGGCCGTATACTCAGCGAATTCCTCAGCGTTCTTTGCGTGGTTGCGGGCGATGTCCGCTGCGCCCACATCACCGGCGGCATCAGCGAGGACCGCTTTCTCTTTCCAATAGTCCTCGTACTCCTCGAACCACTTGTAGAGCTTCCGGCCTCCTTCGCCGATCATCGACATCGGGAAGAAGTGAGCCGCGAACTGGGCATTACGGTCGCCCATCAGCTTCTGGATGCGCCTTGAGTTCCAGTCATAGCTGAAGGCTTGGTCGTATTCCTGGGCCATGAACTTATCGACATGCACGAAGTAGATTGCCCGGTTTGCCCGGTTCGGCAGCGGGCGCTCCGGGGCGAGGAAGGCATAGTGCAACGCGGTCAGGCGCTGCTGACCGTCAAGGACGATATACTCCGGACTGCCCTTGCCTTCGAAGCCATAGAGCGACTCGCAGGACAGCGCCTCGAAGTTCTCCTTCTTCCCTTTCCACAGCAGCAGGCTGCCGATGTAGTAGTCCAGAAAGATCGATCGCATCAGGGCCGAGATGTCCCACGGGTTCCACTCGAACTCGCGCTGGAAGTCGGGGACCATGAAGCGGCCTTCCTTGATCCGTCCGATCAACGTGTTGAGGCTGATATGATCCGGCTTCTGTGCGTCTTTCACTGAAAATCCCTCCCACCTGAAAAACCGCCGTCAGGCTGCGGCTTCTTTTTCTTGCCGTTTCTGCTCGATACCTTCGAGGAGGTCGGTCTTGATCTCAAGGATTGATCGCACCACCGAGCAGACGTTTTTGGCCGCTTCTGGAGTTTCGGCGTAATAGTTTGCGTGCGCAAGGTTGTTGCGCAGGTCTTCCACATCCCTGAATGCCGACTTCAGCTCCTTACGACTGCCAGGCACTAGTTTACCCTTGTAGATCACCGTCGATTTGTCACAAAGCTGGGTCAGGGCGATCTCGCTGACGAAGTTGTCCGACTGCCGCGCTTCGCTTATCTTCTTTTCAAGATCGGCGCGCCGCGCACCGCTGAGGAGGCCCTTCCAGGCGTCGCTGTCATCGGGCCACTCGGCCTCGATCCGCTTCGCCATGGCGATTTCCAGGCCGGTGATCAGGGTGAACAGCGCGGCGCGGACGGGAAGCTGCTGAAGGTCGGAGATGCTGATCAGGCCGGCGACCTTGTGCCCGGACACGACGAGGCGCGTGGGCCGTTCATCGGCTTGCATGACGAACTCGAAGATGCTGGCATCGGCACCGATCACGAGGTCTTCGGAGAAGGCCTCAAAGCTGTCACCGATCGGCTCGTCCGGCGGCGTGCGCCTGAACCAGTGTCCGGCATCGAAAAGACCGAGATAGCGGTCGCTGCCGTCCACCACCGGCAGGAAGCTGTAGTCCATCGAGTTCTTCAGCATCACTGCGGCGATCGTGTCCTCGCTGCGGCAGGTCATCAGGTCGTCCCGGGGCGTCATAATCATGCCGACCGTCAGGCTGCGCTGCACCCGTTCGAGCACATCCAGCCCGACATCGCCCCCTGCTGACCAGCGCGCCGTCATGCGCCCATCTCCGCTTCGATCTGATCCAAGCGGCGGTCGGTCGTGCCGCGACGGGACCAGTTTTCGGGGTCGATCTGGCCGGTGACGGCGGCAGTGATGAACGCGGCGCGAAATTCGCGCAGGCGGTCAATTGAGCCTTGAATTGGTGCAATTAGGCCACCCAGCTTCCGTTTTTCCTCTCGCATCTCTGAAACAATGGCAGCTTGCTCTGCCTTTGGTGGCACAAGGCCGAACAGGTGGGCCATTCGCTCACTCTTGATCCCCGCGGCAGTGGAGCCCGAAGAAAATAGCTGCAGCGATCTTTGGAACTGGGACGACATCATGAACTGGGCCAAATAGTCGTTGCTCACCATGGCCTCGTTCGCGCGGAACTTTATTATTCGCTGTGCGAAGGCCACATCTGTGCGGTCAACTTGCGCGATCTGCCCAAGTGGAGCCTCGGTTGTGAAGAGGACATCTCCTATCTCCGGTAAACCACGTGCGGACAGCGCAGCCCAGTCCGCCTCGGTTGTGTATTCCTGCGAACGCTCGTAGTCGATGACACCGTTTCTGATATTTCGGGCGGTAACGAGGAAAACACCCTCATCTACCTTTTCCGGTGTCCTGCCACGATAGTCCACCTTGGAGGAGATAAGCCGATTGAAGCGGCATATGACCCAATGGCTTGGAACATCTCCGAACCACTCCACACCAGAGGGCATTAAATGATTGTCCGAGACGCCTTTTACAGTGAAGGTATCGCGCGTCATAGTTTCTTTTTCTGCAACCAACTCGACCAGCCGCTGTTTCTTCTCGATCAGCAGGTCGATGCGGGCGGTTTCGCGGTCGAGGAAATCCGCAATCGCCTTCTGGGTGGGGAGGTCGGGCACGAACAACCGAATGTTCTTCATGTCGGCATATCGGGTCGTCCAAAGGTCCGCGACGATGCCATGCCCCCAGCGGTAGAACTCTTCCTGAAACGCAGGAGAGCGAAGCAGGTGATGCGCGAACCTCGGGTAGATTGCCCGCGTCGGCTTCAGCACGATGCTGATCAGCGACACTGACCCGTCATAGTCAGAGATGCCACCAGACCCCTTCCGATCCGAACGGCTGTTGATGACATAATCGCCGGCCCTGACCAGTTTCCGGTTATCGCCGTCATCGGTTTTGGCGGCTGTTTCAAGTTGCGGAACGATACCCTGCATCGTCACCGACAGAGGCCGGAAATCCTTGTCGCTGACTTTCTCCTTCCGTTCATCGAAAAGCTGCCCAAGCCGGTAAAGCTGCCATCCCGCGGGCTGAGTGCGCGTCATAATGTCCATTACGCGACCCTCCACGCCTGCCGGTTCTGCCAGTCCGCCGGGAACCCCATCGCCGCCGGTGCGGGCAGCGGGCAGGTTGCCAGATGACCGACCAGCCGCTCGCGCCATTCCGTGTCCGGCGCCACGATGGTCAGCAGGTGATCCAGCATCACCAACGTGTTGTGCAGATAGCGATCATCCGCCCCGCGCAGGGCGATGGCCAGCCTGGCGGGCGATTTCGGCACCGCCATCTTGATGGTGAAGCGCCGGTTCCACAGCCGCCCGTGATGGGCGCAGATGTTGCGCACATGGCTCATGTGATGCGCGAATGAGGTCAGCACCTTTTCATCCAGCGCGAATGGCCGTGCGATGGCCTGCCGGTCGCTCCGCAGCTTCAGATCGCCGAGGAACTTGGACAGCAGTCCGAAGGACATCACCTCGGCCGCCATCCAGACCGGCGGCAACTTCGGCGCGGTGTATTTCTTGCGGTAGTGCTCGGCGAAGGTGTCGCGCGAGCGCTTGAACTCCTTGGTCAGGTCGGCCACCGCGCTGGCGTGGCGGGTGACATGGGCATAGTGCGCCTGCTCCAGATAGCCATGCGCGCCATAGGTCATGGCCATGTGATGGGCCCATTGCGCGCGGATTGCGACCTCCACCCGCTCCACCGCGTCCATGACCATCAGCCGAAGCTGGCGGTCGAAGACATAGAGTGCCAGCACGTCCTCGAACCGGGTGCCGGGCGTTAGCGCATGGTCGCCATCGGCGGCCGGCGCCTCGAACGGCAACCAGTAGGCCCGCAGGCGATAGTAGGAGATGTGGCTGAGGTAGTGGCGGGCCGCGGCCTCATCGTCGACGACCATGCCGCGGCGTCGCAGAAGAGCGATCTGATCGGTGATAGAGATGGCGGGCTTGCTGAACTTCATGCCTGCGCCCCATGTCGAGACAGCGCGGGCAGCAGGGCCCCAGAAACAAGTAACCCGCCAGGGTGCGCAGTGCGCCGCCGAAGCAGCGCCCGAGGCGTGGCGGGTCTTGTTGCCACAAGAGATAGGACAGCCAGGTTACCAAAGCAATAAGAAAGGCGGCGGGCGGCGGGAAAATTCATCGCGCCACCTCCTTCAGGAGGCCGGCGATCTCGGTCTCCAGCGCCTTGAGCTCGGCGTCGATCTCTTCCAGCGGGCGGGGCGGGACGTAGGTGTAGAAGTAGCGGTTGAAGTTGATCTCATAGCCCACACGGCCAACCTTGCCGTCGCGCGCATCGCGGTGGGTTTCGTCCACCCAGGCATCCGGCACAAAGGGCGTGACCTCGCGGGCAACATAGTCGCGCCAGTCCTCCTTCAGCGGCACAAGCTCATGGTCACGCAGATCGGTGTCGGGCTCGGGGTGGCCGTCCTTGTCGCGGCAGATGTCGGCCTCTTCATCGCGTTCGGACAGGGCCGCGAGGATCGCCTTCTTGATCGGTGCGCCGATTTTCAGCCCGGCGGCCTTCAGCACCTTGCCCAGCGCCTTGTCGAACTGGTCGCGGTTGCGGAAGAGTTGATCGGGCAGCCCGCGCAGGGCTAACTGGATCTGGTCCTGTTCGCTGGCATCGAGCCGGGCGAAGGGCTTCTGGTCGGCCAGGCGGGCAAGCCGCTCATCGCTGGCATGGAAGTTCAGCCGCAGCGGACGCTCGATCCTGATCTCACGATAGGCGAAATCCTCGGTGTCGAAGATTCTCGCGACATCGGACGCGCCGCTTTCACCGTTCAGGAAGCCCGCATAGATGCGCACGATCTCCTCGCGCGCCTCGTCGGGGATTTCCCGGCGCTTCGACCCCAGCGATTTGCGCATGGCACGCCAGAACCGCTCGCCCGAGGCATCGATCAGCTGCACCTTGCCGCGGCGCTGGGCGGGCTTACGGTTGGTCAGCAGCCATACATAGGTCTGGATGCCGGTGTTGTAGAAGAGATCTGTGGGCAGCGCGACGATCGCCTCCACCCAGTCGTTTTCCAGCATCCAGCGGCGGATCTCGCT
>REEU01000057.1 GCA_007694905.1 Gammaproteobacteria bacterium
GCGGGAGCCGCTCACCGACCTGCGCCAGGAGCTGGACGCAGAGCTCGATCGACGCCTGGCGGTGGAGCAGGAGCTCGCCGCCGCCCGCGAAGCTCAAGGCCAATCCGAGACCAGCCTGCGGGAACTCGAGCAGGCGCGCAGCACCGCGGAGGAGCAGGTCCAGCGCGAGCAGGCTGCGCTGGAGTCGGCCCGCATGGAGCGGCAGGCAGTGGAGGTGCGGCGCCGGACTCTGGAGGAGCAGCTGGCTGAGAGTGGCTCGGAGGCGAACAGCGTGCTTGCCGAGCTGGACGCGGAGGCCACGGAAGCGGCCTGGCAGGAGGCGCTGGAACGGCTCGATGCGCGCATCAGCCGGCTGGGGCCCATCAATCTCGCGGCCATCGAGGAGTACGAGCAGGAGTCCGAGCGCAAAACCTATCTGGACGCCCAGAACGCGGACCTGGTGGAGGCGCTGAGCACGCTCGAGGAGGCGATCCGGAAAATCGATCGGGAGACCCGGGCCCGCTTCAAGGAGACCTTCGACAAGGTCAACCAAGGCGTTCAACAACTGTTCCCGAAAGTGTTCGGCGGCGGTCACGCGTACCTGGAGCTGACCGGCGACGACCTGCTCGATACCGGCGTCTCGATCATGGCGCGGCCGCCGGGGAAACGGAACTCATCGATCCATCTGCTGTCAGGTGGCGAGAAGGCACTGACTGCCATCGCCCTGGTATTCTCGATCTTTCAGCTGAATCCGGCTCCGTTCTGCATGCTCGACGAAGTGGATGCGCCGCTGGATGATGCGAACGTGGGCCGCTTCTGTCGCATGCTGACGGAGATGTCGCGGGACGTGCAGTTCATCTTCATCACGCACAACAAGATCACCATGGAGATGGCGGAACGGCTGATGGGCGTGACCATGCAGGAAGCGGGCGTGTCCAGACTGGTGTCGGTGGATGTGGAACAGGCCGCAGCAATGGCTGGCTGAGGGGGCAGACTGGCGGCGCTATTGAGGAGCAGGAGTGGATCTGGGCATGCGTGACTGGTTGCTGATCGTGGGCGGGCTGCTGATCCTCGGTGTGCTCGGTCACGGTCTATGGATCGCCTGGAAGGCCAAGCGGTCTGACGTGCGGGTGCGCTACGAAAACACGATTCCCGATCTCGATCTCGACGACATCGATCTGTTGCGTGCGGAGCTTCCCAGTGGACCGGCGCGGGTGGTGGGAGCAGCTGATGGCCGTTCCGAATCCAAGCCTGCGCAACGCATGGCCCGTCCCAGTCCGGAGGCCGTGGCCCGCAGCCAGCAGCCGAGATCGAAGCCGAAGCCGACTCGACCCGCACAGGCAGCGCCTCCGCCCGCCATGCTCGATCCCATTGATCAGGATCTGGAGCGGGAGGCACAGGCTGCTTACGCTGAGGACGACGTCGCCGATGACCGGCCGGAACCGCAGACCGCCAAAGCCCGCGTGACCCGTCAGGAGCCCACCGTCCGGGATGACCCGAAGTCGGCGCGCGACAGCGCCCCGGCCCCGGAGCAGGCGCCCCTGTTTGCGGGTGATCCCATCGTCTCCAGGGAGCGTGCGGCGTCCCGCAGCGCGCGCCGCAGGCCGGCCGCAGAGGCCCGCAAACCGGCTCGGGAGCGTCGCCCGGCCGAGCCGGACCCAACTCCGGATGAGGGGTCGGAAGAGGACTTCGATGAGGTCCTCGTGATCAACGTGCTGCGTCGCGACGGCGCCCAGATGCCCGGTGCGGATCTGCTCGAGGTGGTCAGCGAGCACGGACTGCGCTATGGCGATATGAACATTTTCCATCGCTACGGTGCCGGCCAGCGCATCGAGTTCTCCATGGCCAATGCGGTCAAGCCCGGCACCTTCGATCTCGGTGCCATCGACGATCTTTATACGCCCGGGGTGAGTTTCTTCATGCGACTGCCGGGTCCGGACCAGCCCCTCGAGGCCTTCGACGACATGGCGAACGTGGCGCGTGACATCGCGCAGCGCCTGCAGGCGGACCTCAAGGACGAGCGCCACAGCGTCATGACGGCCCAGACCCTGGAACACTGCCGCCAGCGCATCCGCGAGTTCCGGCGCCGGCAGATGTCGCGTCGGGGCTGAGTCGGTGGCGGCATCGCAGAGCTCCACCGTGCGCGAACCCGCCGCCGAGATCGAGCGCTTGCGGGACCTTATCGACAGCCATAACCACGCGTACCACGTGCTCGACTCGCCGACGATTTCCGACGCGGAGTTCGATGCGTTGTTCGATCGCCTGCTGGCTCTGGAGGCGGAGCATCCTGAGCAGGTGACGTCGGAATCTCCGACCCAGCGCATTGGTGCGGCGCCGTCCGAGCGTTTTCCCAGCGTCCGCCATCCGCTGCCGATGCTGAGCCTGGGTAAGTGCACCACCCATGACGAGCTGCGTGAATTCGATGTCCGAATCCGACGTCTGCTCGACACAGAGGATGACATCGCCTACGCCTGTGAACCGAAAGTCGATGGCGTCGCGGTGCGGCTGTATTACGAGTCGGGTCGCCTTCAGCTCGGTGCCACCCGGGGCGACGGCGAAACCGGCGAGGACATCACCGCCAACGTCCGCACCCTGGAGTCGGTGCCGCTGCGCCTGCGCGGCCGTGACTGGCCCGAGCGCCTCGAAGTGCGCGGCGAGGTCTACATGCCGCGTTCGGCGTTTGCCGCGTTCAACACGGCTGCCCGTGGCGCAGGCGAGCGCGAGCTGGTCAATCCTCGCAACGGTGCGGCCGGCAGCCTGCGGCAGCTCGATCCTGGCGTTACCGCGCGGCGTCCGCTCAAGATGTACTGCTATGGCATCGGTCGCATTGATGCGGACTGGCCGATCACGAGCCACGTGGCTTCCCTCGAGCTGCTCGCGGAGTGGGGCTTCAGGGTGAATCCGCTCACCCGGGCGGTGACCGGCGTGGATGCCGTCATCGACTACGTGGAGACCTTGCTGGCGAAGAGGGGCGATCTCGATTACGACATCGATGGCGTCGTGATCAAGGTGGACGATTTCACCGCCCAGGATGCCCTTGGGGTCCTGACCCGGACACCGCGTTATGCCATCGCTTTCAAGCCGGCGGCGGAGGAAGCGCTGACCCGGGTGCTCGGCGTGGACTTTCAGGTGGGGCGCACCGGGGCGGTCACGCCGGTGGCGCGGCTCGAACCGGTGTTCGTCGGCGGCGTCACCGTGTCCAACGCGACCCTGCACAACAGCGACGAGATTGCGCGCCTCGATCTTCGCGTTGGGGACGCGGTCTGGGTGCGTCGTGCCGGGGACGTGATTCCCCAGGTGGTGCGCGTCGACCACGAGCAGCGTCCGGCGGACGCCCACAGCATCGAGTTCCCTGATCGTTGTCCGGTGTGCGGGGCAGACGTGCTTCGTGGCGAAGGTGAGGTGGTCGCGCGCTGCGTCGCCAGGCGAACCTGTCCCGCCCAGCTGGTACACGGCCTGATGCACTTCGCTTCCCGTGGTGCCATGGACATCCACGGGCTCGGCGAAAAAGTGATCACTCAGCTGGTGGAACGTGAGTTGGTCAGTGATGCAGCCGACCTGTACGAACTGGACGTTGACACGCTCTCAGGCCTCGAACGCATGGCGGAGAAGTCGGCCCGCAACCTGCACGCGGCGATCGCAGGCTCCAAGCAGCGGCCGCTGGCGAGGGTCATCTATGCACTCGGCATCCGCGAGGTGGGCGAGGCCACTGCGGCCGCGCTGGCGCGCCACTTCCGCAGCCTCCCTGCGCTGTGGGAAGCGGACGAGGACAGTCTGCAGGAGGTTCGTGACGTGGGGCCGGTGGTGGCGCGGGAGATCGCGGAGTTTTTCGTCCAGGACGAGAATCGGGCGCTGGTGGAACGCCTGCTCGCCGCCGGCGTGGAGCCGGAACCACCTCCGGCCGAAGCGGCCCACGCGCCGCTGGCGGAGCAGTCCTGGGTGCTGACCGGGACTCTGGAGACCCTGACGCGCAAGGAAGCCAAGGCGCGGCTCGAAGCCCTCGGCGCGCGGGTCTCAGCTTCCGTCTCCGCCCAGACCGATTGTGTGGTGGCTGGTCCGGGTGCCGGTCAGAAACTCACCGATGCGCGCCGGCACGACGTTCCGGTGCTGGACGAGGCGGCGTTTCTGGCCCGCCTGGAGGAACTGGAAGCATGATCGATGGCTACGTCCCGCGCTTGGGCTGGCTGCTGGCGGGTGCTCTGTTGCTGGCCGGCTGCACCACGTCGCCGCCGTCGCAGGTGGACGACGTCTGCGAGATCTTCGGCGAGCAGCGCGGCTGGTATCAGGACGCGAAACGGGCGGAACAGCGCTGGGGCATTCCCATCGGCGTGTTGATGGCGTTCTCG
Organism: Gammaproteobacteria bacterium; assembly: GCA_007694905.1. Taxonomy (GTDB): domain Bacteria; phylum Pseudomonadota; class Gammaproteobacteria; order Pseudomonadales; family Azotimanducaceae; genus SLTB01. The sequence goes on from REEU01000057.1 coordinate 4,326, forward strand.
TTCCAGGAGTCCAGCTACCAGGCCCGGGCGCGGCCACCCCGGGGGCGGCTGCTGTGGGTCATTCCCTGGCGGCGTCCGTCCACGGCGTACGGCTATGCCCAGGCGCTGGACAGCACCTGGGCCGAGTACCAGCGCGCGACGGGCCGGACCCGGGCGAGGCGGACGAATTTCCGGGATGCCATGGACTTCATCGGCTGGTACAACCGGCGCAGTGCCGACCAGCTCGGGCTGCCCCGTAACGACGCCTACAGCCTGTATCTCGCCTACCACGAAGGGCCGGGCGGGTTCCGGCGCGGGACGTATCGGAACAAGACCTGGCTGCAGAACACCGCAAGCCGCGTGCACTCCCGGGCGAACACCTACCAGAACCAACTCGCCGGCTGTGAGCGCCGTCTCTCCCGCCCCTGGTGGCGACCGTTCTGATCGGCGCGCCAGATTCTCGCGACGCCCCAGTGGGAGCAGATGTCGGCCGCAGGCCGGCGTCGCGATCGGCGACTGATCCCGACCCAAAGCGTTGCGCCTAAAAGCTCGGTCCGTCCGCGCTGCGCGCGGCCTGGACGCTCCCACAGAGCGACGCT
>REEU01000128.1 GCA_007694905.1 Gammaproteobacteria bacterium
GGTCAACCCAGCCTGTTCTCACAAGCTCCACCCTTCAGGGCGGGGTAGTTGACCCAATGCCCTCCCCTATCGAGCTGCTGTCCTTCCATTAGTCGGTCCTTACGATCCTTGTCACAGGCCCTCCACGGGCCCCTGCATCCCTCAAGCCTCTTCCTTCAGTGAAGGGCCGGTTGTCTGGCGCTACTTCCTGATCGCCTTGGCGGCTTTTGTCACAATTTCTCCTGGTTCCAAGCTCACATCGATTTGCCTGGTTCTCAGAAACTCGTTAGCCACACCTGCTGCACACTCCACTGGCGAGAGATGATTCGACGCCCATAGGTGACTGCCGTCCGGGCCCATGCCCAGGTGTTGGATCACACCTTTCTTCGCCGCCTCTCTCAACGACTTTCGGATCCCTATGCAGCGATTTCTCCACAATGGTGTGGTTCGGTGATATTCCCGAACATTCGCAGGACCATCTTCCTTCCGCAGCTCCTTCACTTTTCCGAGCAGCGTATTGGTCGAAATCGGACAGGGTGACTCTTCAATCAGCCGCAATGCGATTTGCGTCTCCAGGGCGATCGGTCGCCCCCCTACTGCTTTTGGCTCTCTGTCGTTTTTCACCACCCCAGCTCCTGGTATCTCATGCTCACCAGGCCGTTTAGCAGGCTGATGAACGTCGTCTGATCGCTCTGTACGACTGCCGGGCTCGTCTTGAATCTACCGCCCACGACCACCGTCGGCACTTCATCCAGCCTGAATGCTTCTGTCAGCCTTCCGGCTCTTCGAACGTAGCGCTCGACCTCTACTGACTGCGTGTATCTTTCGAAAGCATCGATGTCGATGCCCGCCCTTTCCGCGGCCCGTCGATATGTACCTGCGTCCCAATGCGACCTCCCCAGCTCTGCCATTAGTCGGTAGAGCTCAGTCTCAAAGGCACTCAGTCGTTGTGGCGCTGCCATTACCACGCTGTAATAGGCCACGGCCATGGGGAAGTGCTCGGGCATCCCAACCGCCGGCACCACCTCGAACTGGAAGCCCGCCGGCAGGCTTTCGCCCCAGTTCACCAGGTAGCCATGCGCCGCCCTGCAGAATCGGCAACCAAAGTCCACGAAGTAGAGAACCCGGCGATCCAGCGTCCTGCCGAGCTCATCTGATCCAACGTCAACCTCCACATAGGCTCTGAATTCCTGTGCCCCTATCGCTGGCGCGTCGTTCGCTGACGCCTTCACTGGATCAACTGTCACCCCGAACGCCAGCGCCATTGAGGCCATAGCTCCTGCCAAAGTCAGTCTGAATTCAGAGTTCCTGAACATTTCTCGAAGACACCCATATGACAATTGGAAGAATCAGTAGCCACGCGTACCAGATGCTGGGGCTGACGCTAAATGGCAGTGCCAGGATGAACAGCGGCGCCAGCAGCAAGATGGAAAACACACCTTTCGCGCCGTGGTAGAAAACCGGCGTCGATACGCCATCAGTGAAAATCCTGATCTTCCGCTCCACTAATCCATCCACGAGACTGACCCATATCACTGGCACCGCGATCATCATCGCGAATCCCAGCAGTGCTGCTCTGTGGTAGATGCCGAGGACCATTGCCCAGAACCCTTCCAGCCGGTCGCGCACCCATACGAAGAGCCATGGCGTCATCTCCCCGACCCGCCCCGCTCGTTCCCTGTTCTCGTCTGTCGGCACGAATATCTGGTAGGAGCGCTCTTCAATGTTCTTCTCTACGATATGACGATGGAAGTTCGTGCTGGCGAAGTGCAGCGCGCGCTCTGCACGATCCTCACCGAACACAGAGATCGCCGCCCGCGCTTCGCTGGCTCTAGCGTTCCTGGCATGCTCAGGCGTGGCTAACGCGAACAGCAGCACGACCTCCAAAAACAGCAGACCGAGAACCGTCCAGTTGATGCCGCCGTTTTCGATCACGATGGCGTTCACCCCAGGATCATCCCCACGATGGCTAGCCACCAACCGAGCATCACATCCATCCATTCATAAAAGGTCCCGTTACTCACAGTCAGCATGCCCCCGACCAGTAATCCGACTACGAACGGCAACGCCTTTCCTGTGAACAGGAATGCCGAGACTTCTGAGATGATCTGCCACAGCACCCTCTAGTCCTTCGCTTCTTCGCCCTTGCCTTTCTTCGCCCCCGCGAGCGGCCGTTTGGACTGCACGGACTTGAGTGCCTTGTGCGACTCCAGCACAGCCGCAATCGACTCGGCCATCGCCGCCTTCGCCTCAGCGACATTGGATTCAGACTCCTTCTGTCGCTGATGCAGGTGCGATGCGATCGACTTGAAACGCCCGGCCGGCGTCCTGAGATACTTTGGAATATCCTTCAGCATTTCGCTGCGTCGGTGCCAGCTGAGCACTCCCGCTGTCTCGGCGTATACAATCGCGTCAACCAAGCGATCAGCAGCCTGAAACAGCCCGATGTACTTCCTGACCACAAACGATGGGATATCCGTCTCTCGAACTTCCCGATTATTCGATGTACGAGGTATCGCCTCTGAACCGACCGCGGCCTTGATCTGCTTGGCCAATGCGGATGTCGCCTTTGTGATTTCCGCTTCTTCCTCTCCGATCATCTCCACGATGTATCCGTGGACCTGTGACATTTCCGACTCCAGCCCAAAACGGCCGAGGATGCTGGTCACATGAAAGAATGCGGATCTGAAGTGGTCCACATGGTTCCGGAAGGCACCCTTGACGATGTCGTGGTCTATCTCTACACGTACTTTGACGGTCGGAAAGGTCCTCGGGCGCTGGTCCACGCCTTCGCGCTTGGCCATCCCGTTGGGCCTCTTTTTCCCTACGGCCGGCTTTTTCCGCGGGCCTCTTTGACGTCGCTTTTCGGGCGGGCCCTCCGCAACTTTGCCGTTTGGTTGGGCCGTGCTAGTTTCAACCTTAGCCGGGGAGTTTTCGGCGGTCAAAGACTCCATTGCTGTACTCCGTTTCGAGAGGTGCCTAATGAAAGGTTACGGAGCAGAAGCCATTTTTGACGTGGATATGCTGAACTCGGGGAAAAAAAAGTCTGCTGACTCGGGTGAACCGCCCTCTTCGGTGCACGCTTATGGCCGCGCAGCCGCAGTCTGTCTCTCTCGGACTACGAATCGGAGCGGCGAGCCGGCCGTAGCGGTCGAGTTCGCCCTTGCCAGGGCCTCTTCGGGTTACTCATGGGCGGACAAGGCCGTTTTCCAGTGGACCCGCAATGAAATTGCGGAGGCCACGGCATTTTTCTGGATAGCCTGGGAGCGCCTAGAGTGGACCCATGGTCGCGGTGGCGCGCTCAAACAGCTCGTTCTCGAGAAGCAGGGTCACCGGGTGCTTTCCACCCTTCGGTGTGGCCCACAGCACTGGCGCGTTCCTCTTGCGCCTGCTGATCAGTATTCTTTCCGGAATTTCCTGATATCTGAACTGTTGTCCCAGCAGCCTGGGTTGCCCGTCGAGTTTCATCTTCGTTCGCTGCGTATGCTAGCCGAGCAGCTGTCGTCGCAATCTGATGCTTGATTTCGCCGTTTTCTCCGTATACTGCATTCAGGGTCTCCCCGAGGGCTGCCCATGCTTTATACGAATCATGAGGTCCGGATACGGTTTTCAGATGAGGTCTCGCTGACGCGTGCCTGGCTTGATGATGACCCTGTCAGGGCCCAGCGCGTACTGGCGAACTATCATGGCACCCATCCCGTGTGTACCTGCGTCCCCCGGGGGGTGCAAATGCACATTGTCCGCCGGGGCGGCGCCTTCTACCTCGCCACGATGCCAGGCCGCGCCCATCATCACGCGCTATCTTGTCCTTACCATATTCCTCATCCGAGCACTGACGCCTCTCTGCACTACGCCGATGCAGCCCTTTCTCGGGCAAGTGGACTCGTCCGCTTAAGCGTCTATCCGGATCCGCTGAAACACCCTCCGTTTCCTCACTTCAGCTTTTCTGCGGCGCTCGAGTACCTATGGCAGCTTGCCGGCCTCAATATCTTCATGCCCGACATGACTCCTCGTCCCGGCCTTTCTGTTGCAGCACATACTCTCCAGTCGATTTCGGATCGCATCAGGATCAATGATCGTCACTTCATCCCCCATTTCCCGCCAGCGCCACGGGCCGATCGTCGTTTTACCCATGTCATCGGGGTGATTCGCTCTCTTTCCTTGACCCGCTATGGCTACCGGGTTGCGTTAGCGGGGGACGGTGAAAAATGTACCTATTGGATCAACGAGGCGACTTGGCGCCGATGCCAGCTTTTCTCTGTCCCGACGCTCTTTGCTGATCCACTGCCAGCCCGCTACGTCATCATGGCGAGGTTGTGGCGATCGCCGAAGGGTTTCTGGAATCTATTCGATCCCGGGCTACTGGAAGTCAACCCCCAGATGCTGCCTGTTACTGAGCACACACGGTCACTGGTGAACGAACTGACACAAGCCAAGCGCAAATTCTTCGTCGTGCCTCAACTGGATTCGTCGCACCACCCTGCCACCCTTCCTGCCGCTGTGCTGCTAGATACCGATCAACCTGCGCCGCTGTACGCCCGCGTTGGGCTCCCAGCGGTCAGCCGCGTGCGCGCGGTTGCCTCCGATTGAGCTAGGTTTTCCGGCACGGCCAGTGCCATTTTTGCCATCTCATCTGCGAGCAGCAACTCGGCCTCGCTGTACTCGTCCCTGCTTTCCAGCCAGGAAAACAACCTCCAGTGGACCGATCGCACCACGCCGTCCTCGCCCTTTAGGGCCTCTGCTATAGCCTTTGCCAGGTACCTATTGGCTCCCGGCTCGTTGTCCAGCCCTTTTGTTTCCTCCGTCAGCCATAGCAAAAGCTCGAGGTCCTCCGCCCCTGCTGGTCTTCTGGGCTCGAAGAACCTCTTCAGGATGAAGAGTGCATGTGCCGTGATAGGCTGAATTCCGTTGAAGTGCGCTTTTATGAGATCTCTTGTTATCTGCTCACTTCGGTATGTCAGGTCCTTGCAGTCCTCGACCATCGCGATAAGCAGCTCTATCACGAACTCGCCCACTCCGTGCGCTCGGGTATGCTCCTCCAGCTCGATGAGCGCATCCATCTCGATCACGCCCCGCTTGAGCCAGCCACTGTTCGCAAGCAGGCCCTCTACCAGGATCCGATACCATTCGTTACTCGCCACCTTGTTGGTTGCGTCTATCGCGACCAGCCACTCTCGCGACTGCCTGTCGCGGTAGAACAGCGATGGCATCTTGTGAAATCGAGCCAAAACCAGGGATACGGCATCTCCGCTCTGTCGCACCTCAGCGACGAACTGTTCCTGCGTTTTGTTCAGCGCCACTTCTGTTCTCCTAGCACACCATCTCGACCAGCTCTTCGACCTTGTTTTCCGGTCGACACAGTTTTCCTGCCGTATCAGTTCTGCAGAGTTGCCCATAGCTCAGGAGGGATCCCAGGCTGACGCAGTTCATCCCTTGGTGCTGCCGGCCAACAATTCTGGTGACCGCATTCGTCTGGTCCACGATCGAAAGCTCGTAGCTCTCCGGGTCCGCGGCGAACGAGGACTCCGCGCCCTGTTCCACCGCCACCCGATCCCATGCAAACAGATGGATGGCTTGGTGTTTTCCGGCATCCGCCACGATAATCTTCTCGTAGCGCTTTTTAACTCTCTCTCGTCCCGAGTTGTACCTCGTCAGCTTCACCCATGGGGCCGCCATTCTGGCGCCTTGGTCGCCGTGGTAGACCAGCCGTGTCGTTCCGCTATGCTTCTCAACGCACACTGCGGCCAGCACCATATCGATCGGGTATTTCCACGAGAGACGCAGGATGAATCGGTTGCCCTGCAATCTCGTCTGTCCCTGCGGCTCTCGAATACAGGCGATTTCGTCCATCTGTATCTCCTATTCGAAACTAAGCTTGGCCAGCGGAAATTCCTCATCGACGGTCGGCCCGCTTCTTTGCGGCTCGATTTTCGTTCTGCTTTCCTCGCTTCCTTCACCGTTTAACGCCTCGGGTGCTGGCCTTATCCACGTTTTGACGCTGCGTGCTGCAGTTTCTCCCATATTGAGCTGTTGCTCTTTCCTTTCGGCCTCGATTCCCTTGAGCAGGATTGGGACCAGCAGAGTTCTCAATGGCACATCTTTGTCTGTGTACACTTCGTCCAGCCACTCCAGAAACTGCCGATCCTCGGCATTCTCAGTCCTCAGCCTCATTTGCACCCGACGCTCCATCGGCTATGCGGCCTGCTCTGGTCTCCCCGTATTCTTCCGCCGGCCCTTTTCCTCCTTTTGTCTGCTGTGAAACAAATAGCTGTGGTAACCGTCGACGATGCTGTACATCGGATCTTTGTCTGCGATCACTTCCGCGTGCGCCAGGCACGACCGGATTGCTGGCGCGTAGACGTGGCATCCTCCGCCTCCGACGATGATTTTCGAGTCTTTCCCGTCGCCCCAGTGTTCGGACAATGACGCCAGTAGCAGCTCGCTGTTCGCGAATGCGATCTTGTCGATGTGGTCGGCCAGATCGATTATCCTTTCACCTGATCTGATCTGGCGCTCGCTCACCGCCTTAGCCGCCACTGCGTAGGAGCAGCGGTTTCTGTGCTCTTCGCTCAGGTATTCCCGGATGCCTTCGATGACATTCGAGATCCCGATGGGCGCCCCACCGGAGGCCCAATGCAGCGTTTTACACTGATCGACGATGGTCCAGTCCGACGTGTACGTCCCCACGTCGATCACAGCAACCTTCTGGTATTGCAGGCTTCTGTCGAGATCCAGTCTCGAGATGAACAATCCCATTACCTGCGGAAGGATTCGGATATCTGACATCCTGATGTACAGCTTGAACTCGTCTCCATTGACGGTGAATCTATGTTTTCGAGCCAGCCGTTTTGCGAGCTTTTCTCTGTGCTGCAAAAACAATGCCTGTGGCAGCCCAGTGCATAGAGACACCTTGCCCTCATAGCCCTTGGGCAGCACTTTCGCCATTGCGTTGTAGAGCAGAGCCAGGTACGCATCTTTTTCGTACCAACTATCGTCTCTGGTGTTCACTAGCTTGTCGGGGCGCACTTCCGTGTGCGCCCTTTCTCCTGTGGCGTATGTTTCGTTGTCGAACTGTACGATCGCACCCTCGGTCTCTTCGATATCGTGCCCAGTTGCCGTGGGTATACCGGCTAGGCTGGGCACGCTGAAACGCTTGTCTCCGGCCCGCACCTTGGTCACGCCGGATCCAACGTCCACCGCTACGTCGATCATCTCAAGGACCTCCTGTATCAAAATCCTGTCTTTCCGGCCGTCCACCCCTACGGGCCTTGTGACGGTCACTCCAGCTGCCTCTCCCTTCAGTTTATTGAGATTTTCCGTTTCCGACGGTCTTAGGTCGGTTTTTGGATGAACTCCGTATCCTGAGATCGTCGAGACTTGCAGCGTGAGGCGCCAATGTTCCGCTATGTCACTGTATTTCTGTGTCTTTTTGCTATTATGGGCTGCGCCGACACGAATGACGTCCCTCTGCCGTCGTTGTCTCTGGAATCCTCCTTTTCCGAAACCCGAACCGTGGAACGTGAGGTGTTCCACCAGGCCTCCCTGTCTATCCGCACACCTCTTCAGGCTGGGTCTGTCGACCAGTATTTGCTGCTCTCGGGCCAGGTCCGCCGCCTGGACAGCCGCGGCTTCGACGGTAGCGAGTTCAGGGTCCATCTCGGCTTCAATGCCCCTGTCAGCTCCGAGTCGAGCGCGCTGCTGCTCCACCTCGTCACCGCTTCACACGTATCGCCCCCAGGACTCGAGTTTCTCTGTTTCGCCTATCTCACCCATGACACGACCCGCCATAGCCAGACCGTGGATTGCGACTACTTCTCGACCGTCGCCTATTTCATCTCAGCCTCTCGCATCGGACGATCGACAGACCATCCGTTTCACGATATCGATGAGCGACTCCCCGCGTGGCGAGCGTTTCTCGCGAACCGTCAGAACGATCTCACTGGCCTTTACGTGTCCATTTTCGGCACCCTTCAGCGCGCTATCCTCGGATTGAGCGGCGACCTGTACGATGGACGTCGACTTTCGATTCGTCCCGTGATGGAGACCGTCGTCTCGCGATTCTTCGATGTGTATCAGCGAAACGGACGAATCTCTGCTGCGGAGCTCGTTGACATCGCCAATGACGTCACTGACGGGTCTGTACCTCTAGAGCGCCTGTTGCGCTTTCAGTCGATCTTCGATCGATTTTCCTACTTCGCCGACGTCGAGCTTTCCGCAACAGGTGGCACCCTCACAGAGCGTGGGCCCGATATTGAGCTGCTCACGATGGCCAATGAGGTATCGCGCTTTTTTCTTCGTGGCTCTCCCCTGTCGATGTCAGACTTTCGCACCCGCGTCGTTCGAGGCATTAGCCACGAGATCTCCGCTGACCGCATCATTCTTCGTTGGGAGCCGATTGCGCATATGTATGGGTATTCGATCTATATCGATGGTGAACAGGAGGCCTTCAGCCGTGTTCCTCAGGTGTCCCTTCCAGATCCTGGTTCATCTGTCATCACCGTCAGGGCTGTGGGCTACGGCGGTGAGTTCGATGGCGTCAATTACGATCTAGCGACTGCGCCGGTATCTACCGGCTCAGTCGCAGCTTCTTATGGGGATTTTTATGAATGAGTCTGTTCAGAAGCGAGGGGCTTTTCAGGCTATAGAGGTCCCGAGCCGCTCCAATAAACAGTCGTCTTTTTGTCGTGCAATCGATAATTTGTTACGCGATGGTGTGCCGGCCAGATCTATAGTTGTTCTCGTCGACTCGTTGCCCGCTAGCTCGCTGTCTTACAGGATTCTCAATCGCTCTGGGAAGTGCCGTTCCAAGTCTCTTTTGTTCTCCACGACCTACGATTTCCTCCAGTCACTTCTTCCTCCCGCGACCCGCATTGCTGCCTCTATACGCCAAACCCTTGCGAGTGAGTGCATCGACCTTTTTGAGTCATATGGCCTTCCAGTGACCTCTCATGGAAACCCGGATCACATGGTCATCGATCACCCCGATCACCCATTTACTGAAGCGTATCTCGCGGGCCTTGAAAGGCTCGGCGCACGCCATCCGTATCTGTCGCTGGATTATTTGAAATTGCCGGCCGGTGTGCAGCACGTCTTCCACTACGATCTCCTCTCAAAGCCTGAACCTCTCCGCTGCTGGTTTCTGTCGGCTGCTGCCTCTGGCGTCAACATCTGGTCGTTCCCACCGCCACCCCGCCGACACCTGCCTCGCCGCGGCCCAGTCGTTCGCTCATTTAGCTCCGAGAACTGGCGGCGTGATGCTCTCCTTGAGGCTGCCACTTCCGGTCACTATCGGTTTATTGTCTTTGAGCGTTCAGAGGATCTCCGCCGTTTCCATCTCAGCTCTCTATGTTTTGCCAACTTGAGTCCGATGGTAGCTTCACCGAGTATTCTCTATAGCCCGACTATTAGAGTCTTATTCGCATTTCTTGACTGGCTCTCTGCCGGATCTATGGGTGCCGTTGACACTTTGTTTTCGATGCTCGGTGGCCGCAAATCCCAATGGTGTAAGGTCGCGCGCTCTGCTGGTCTTCCAGTTGATCTCACTCACGCCGTTCGCTGTTCCCTCACCGATCTCAGCGACCGTGCAGACCCAACCGTTCAATTGGTCGACTCTCTGTCTACCCTTCGACTGGAGTTTTCCACTGCGAACGAGTTGGAGCAGGTGGCTGTGCTGGATCGCTATCTTCGTAACCATTTGCCATCTGATCTACTAACAGATCTGGAGTTCGTTGTTTCCTTTCTTCACTCTTCCGCCCTGTCGCTCCCAGAGTTCTACCTCGCTTTATCGCGTGCCTGGTCACTTCCCCCCTCGGACGCCCTCCATCTTATAGGACCTGGAGACGAGGAAGTTCTATTCGATTCGGAATGGTTGTTCGTTCCTCGAACCGATTACGTCCGTGGTGTTTTGAATAGTTTTTCGGTCTCTCCCATCCGCTCTCCGACGGTCTACTCCCTTCAGGAGGGGCGAGCTAATGTCTAGCGTTCTGTCCGGGCTTTTCTCCCGCAGCACATCGAAATCTAAGGCCGGCGTCACCGCTGACTCACGCGCAGCGCTGTATCGCAGCATTCCCGCTCTGGCACCTGCCCTTCAGTACATCCGCGAGAGCGGGGAACTCTTGCCAGAGGTCATTCACGCTGAGCTCCTTCCCGAGATTTCGCCATTGGAGTCCTGTCTCGGGCGAGCGATCAGCGAATCAAGGTTCGATGGCGAGATCCGCCAGCCCTATGCTTATCCGCACGAGCAGATCGCGCTATACATGGCGCTTCGTGCCTGTGAGGTCTTGAACGCCAATGATCCATGGTGGATGGAGTGGTCGACCAGTGGACGAGACTTCATCACGCCTTCGGAACATCGTATTGCAGGTCGTCCGGCCAATAGTGCTGAGGAAGTCGTTCGGATGGTATGGATCAAGACCCTTTTTCGCGCTGCCCTCGCTCTTCCCATCGGCTATCTGGTGTCCCATACCTCCTGGCGCGTGAAACGCGACGGCATGGCCTGGAACCCCGCCGAGCAGGATATGGCGGAGTATCGGCAGACACATGATGCCCATCCTGAAGTGTTCGTGATGCGAAGTATCATCGATGCTCGCACCGTGTCACACGCAGCCTTCCGCCGACTTTTCCCTGAGTCGCTGATCGGTATCCCAGGGCTTTCTTTCGCGCTCGCTGATTTCTTCTCTTCGGCGCCAACCCCCTCCAATCCGCTCTATCTGGCCTGGCATAACGCCATGCACTTCTTTTTCTACGAGCGGACCTACAGGCGGTTGCCTTTCTGGTGGGTCACGTTGATCAATCATCATTTTTGCCGCAGCGAAACGTATCGACCCATTTCCTGCGTCGTCCTGGACACTTCTGGCGAGACGGACTGGGCACCCCCAGATCGTTCTGTTCAGCCACAATCCCCTGCAGCATCGCCACCAGACAGGAATAGCACCTCTGGCGATCCGAGCTCTGATGTGGTGCCCGTCGGCTCCCCGTCGCGTCTTGCTGATAGCACTTTCACCCATAATGGCGCTGCCGCGCCCCCTACTGGCCCATCCACTTCGCCGCTTCCTGGCGTCCAACCTGATACCGGGCTTTCACCCATAGCGGAGATTCCCCCTTCGCACGTGTCTCCCGATACTGAGCGTGGCGCCACGCCGGCTGATGGTATTCAGACCGTTTTCGACGTCCAGCCAGAGGTCTCGGCTCGCTACTCGCACCGTCCGGCTTCCGCCACTGAGCCTCCAGCCCTTGCCGAGCTCACGTTGCTTGCGTTGGCGGATTTTTCGGACCGGGTGTCGCGCAACCTGGTGAAGGTGAACTGCAAAGGCGCTGTTCTGCAGAAACATGACGGCCGGGTGTACCTCGTTTATCCGCTCTTCTTCCGTCAGCTTTCCGAGTTCCTCGGCAGGCCCGAGGCCTCGCCTGATGCGCTGCAGCAGGTGTTCACCCAGGACGGCCTGCTTGTTTCTGAGGAGGGCCAGATCTGGGAGCACCACTTCGAAATTCGCCCGCCTGGGGCAAGTCGCCGCCTCGGCAAGCTCCGAGCCCTGCCTTTGAGTGATCTTGGTGCGGAGCTTCTGTATCCCCAGGCCGGTGCCGTTGCAGATAACGATTCACTGGTCCCGCTCGGCACCCCGGAGGCCGCTAACGCATAGGCTTGCGCTCGGACGTGTCAGCGGCTAGTCTTAACCCCTAGCCGCCGAGTCGGCTCACGGCTTGGCCGTTACCCCCCCGCCCATCGAGGGCATCCCCGAATTCCACTTCCCCACGGGGAAAGTGCGTCTTCGGCGTGTGGTTTTTTGAGAGGTCGTTTACGACGTCTCCCCTTCCGAGCTGACGGTTAATTCAGCTTTCCCCACCGCCGTAAAGGAGGTACACGATGCCTCCCCCGGCCCCCGTGTGTCTCCTGCATGGCTTTTTCCTCAAGGAGCCACACGATGAAAACCAATATCGTTCTCACCGAGTACGGTGAGTATCGCCCCCTGTCCGCCAGAATCCCCGCTTTTCTCGAAGCCTTCCCTCCCGGCGAGGGCTACGGTATAGAGTTGGAGGTGAAGGATTCGCTGGCGCTGCGCCCCGGTCTGCTTGAGCTCTACCGCTCCTGCATCGAGGCCGGACGTAATCCCCGGGAAGTCGGGCTCCCGCCCTTTCCTTCCGCCAATAGCATCATCCTCACCGCGAAGCTTATTCGCGACGGCGTCGTGCTTTGCACAGCCAGCACCCACCAGGTTATCGAGTTCGAGAAAGACTACGAAATCGCTGAAACGCGTGCGCGTCAGCGTTTGGTAGCCGCCCTCGGCTTTGATGGTGGCATGCTCGATGAGGATGAGCTGCGTTCGACCGGTCTCGGCCGTTCGCTCTCACCGTCCAATTCGCCTGACGATAGTCAGGATTCCCCGCCTGAAGAGCCGCCCGAGGTCTCGGATGAAGACGTCACGAAGGTGACCCTTCCCTCAGCCCCACCCTCGAGCGCCGGACTGACCCCGCAACTGCAGGCCCAGGTAGAAGCTCGGCTCGCGCAGCTGCGAACCTCCGGTCAGTCCGAACCGCAATCGCCCACCACGAAGGCCGAGGCGCTTCGTTTCCTTCGGGAAACTGCGCCCCGATCCAATGGAGGGTGAACCATGCGCGTTTCATGTACTAAGGCGCAGACGATCAGCACCTGTGGACGCCTGTACCAGCTCCGGTACGAAGACAGGTTGGAGTCGTTGATGAAAAGCCTCGCCCTCGTCATCGGACGAGCCATTGACACCGCTTGTAGCGGCTACCTGCTCAGCCATGCACTCGGTGCGCCCTTTGATATGAAGAGCGTATTCGACGAATCGCTGGATACTCTTTTGTTCAAGCAACAGGTCCGCTTTCCGGCCAATTGGGATGCGGACACCGCTCGGGCTGTCGGCCACATCATGTGTGACCGCTTTCCTGAGGAGTGGGAGAAATCCCATCTTGTTGCCGCTGTCGATCGAGAAGGAGCCCCCATCGTCCAACGCCGCCTGGTAGTGCCGTTGCCAAACGGTCATGAACTCGAAGTCGTCATCGACGTCGTCGTCATGGACTTGCTCACCGGCGAGTTCGCGGTGTTGGATCTGAAAACCACCTCCCAGGGACTCTCTCCGGAGTCCCCATTCGGCTACAACGCCTTTCAGCTCACAACCTACCAGTACGCAGCTGATCTGGCCTTCGCCGCATTCCTTGGGTCGATGTCCAACGTCGGCTTCATGGAGATGATCAAGCGCGTTCCTGCCAAAACCAGTCGCGGCAAAGGCCCGACCGTTGAGGCACCGCGCTTCTATCCCCGACGCTCTCCGGAGCAGATCAACGAGATGGTGCGAGCCTACCTCGCCTACATCGGGGACATTCAAAATCGCCGCTTCCATCGGGCGATCAATAACGCCTACAACAACCCCTGTGACATGTGTGATTTTTCCCGCCTGTGCGTTCACAACGACCGCACTGGCATCACACAGCGTCAATCCCCACACAAAGCCGCCTGACTGACGCGGCTTTATTTTTTAGGAGACTCATCATGCTCAAGGACATTGCCTTGAACACCTTACCTGGCCTCGAGGACTTACCTGACGAGGTCACCATCCCCGGGTACGCCGAAGACCATCCCTGGATTCCGAATCAGGATCAGAACTACGTCTTCCGAAAGGATGACGTTAGGGTGGTTCTCGGTCATCTCTCCACCCCCTCCCCCGAAGGCCTGCTTCTCACGGGTCCTCGTGGATGCGGCAAGTCCTCAGTTGTCTATCAGCTTCATGCCTGGCTCCGTCGGCCCCTCGTGGCCGTGTCCGGATACAAACAGGCTGAGTTCGAGGACCTGCTCGGCACCAAGGAAATCGTTGATGGCGACACACTCACCATGGACGGCCCCCTGGTGCAGGCGCTTGGCACACCCTATTGCACCTTCCTGTTTGATGAGATCGACAGGGCGGCGCCTGGGGTAAGCGTTGCGCTTAACTCCTTGCTCGACGGCTACGATCTGGTCCATGTACTGGATTCTGGACGAAGGATCCCCCCTGCCGAAGGCTTTCGATTCATGTCGACTGCCAATACCAACGGGATGGGCGATCTCTCGGGCGATTACAACACTGCTCATGTCCTGGACACGGCGTTTATTGACCGCAACTGGGTTCATAGCGTCTGGTACCCGACGCCTGACGAGGAGTTTCGAATCCTCCGCGGGGCAGTCGACCCGGACATTGCGGATGATCCTATCCATCGGAGTATCCGCCTGGCCAACGACGTACGGTATCTCTACACAGGTCGCGACAATGAGGCCTCCGCCTCAGGCCAAGCCCTTGGGGTGTCCGGCTCCATCGAAACCACGATGAGCACACGGTCGCTGGTCATGCTTTGGCGCGTGATGATGCTGTTCCCGAACGTGGACCAGCCCATCATTCATGCCTTGAAGCTGGCCGTGACCAACAAGTGCACCCCTGAAGGCGCAGAAGCGATCCATCGGCTTGCTGAAGCGCATTTCGGAGACGGATGATGGCTGCCCGGTATACCGTGTTCCGCGGACCGGGCAATCGGCTAGTTGCCATCAGCACCTCCCCTCAGCATGGCCAATGGATCATCCGATCCGGCGAAGAGGGCAAGCGCCTTCGCCATGCTGTATCGCCCTTGAGTCGCCACCCAGACTTTGCCTCCGTCAAATCCGATTTTGTGGATGATGGCTACGAGGCGTTGTTCACCGGTGCGATCGACTCTTACGGCCGGTCAACGGATTCATCCGCTGCCCTGGTCTATTGGGAGGCTTCAAAAGTGGACGCCCAAGGGGTTGCCGCACGGCTTCGCGAGTTTTCGCGCGGCTTCGGTGATTCTCTCGGTGGCTTATCGTTCACTGACGATATGACTGGCGTCACCGTACGCTCATCGCGCTGTGTTTTTGGCGTGACGCGTGCGGTGACCGCCGGTTGTATCGATTTTGATGGCAATGGCGCCGATGCCCTGAGCACCGAGTCGTCTGCCGATCTGCTCTGTCTTGTAGCAGTGCTCGCCAGTGAGTTCCATCTTCGCTTAGCCGATGGTTCAGGTAACTCATTGACCTCGGGTCAGGTCTTGTCCCGGTGTGCTGCGAGGGTCTCCGCGGAAATGTCTGAGTACCTCAAGTCCTTGGGCAATGTTTCGCTGAGTCTTTCCATACGGACACTCGCCTCCAGGCGAACCCAGATTCGCTTCTAACCCCCCCCAAAGCGGCGTCTTACCCCCAGCTCCTCGATCTGGGGCTAGGCGCCGCGCGTTTTCTAGGAGAATCACCATGTACCACAGCGTCTATGTGGTTAACGTGCCCATTCACAGCATCTCGGGCACCCACACGATTACGGAAGAGGATCTTGGCCTTGCGCCCGGTACCCTTCCTCCCGAGGATCTTGCGACTCTCGGGTCTCTGATCACCGTGGACCGCAAGCTGCTTGCACCCATCGAGAAGATCCGCGCCCGTGTTCGGCGCGGCCTTATCCGACGTGGCGTGAAAGTCGGTATGGGCACCGTTGTCACACAGCCCGACCTTCCGCAGCTTATCGATGAATTGACTGACCTGAAGGCTCAGTTCTACTCGGCCAAGGCTGCCTTGGTCGCCGATCTTGATCAAAACATCAGAGATCGTGCGGAGCAACATCCGGAGTATGCCTCTCTGTTGAGGAAGCATGCTCCCGATGTCCGTTATGTGGAACGCCGCCTGGCCTTCGACATTGACACGTTTCGTTTCGATGTTCCGACGGACGACCCCAACTCGAACCTGCTGTCACAGACCCTGTCTCGCAGCGGGAATGATATCTCCAAGCGCCTGATGCGTGAGGTCATCGATTTCGTCGATGGAGTGCATAAAGTCTCCGTCGGCGTTGATCGGCTTGTCAAACACAACTTGGGCCCCCTGCGAGACACTCTGCTGCCAAAGATTCATAGCTTCCAGCTTCTGGATCGCCGGCTGTCTGCTGTTTCTCGGCATCTTGAGGAGTTCCTGTCAGATGCCACTTCGGCAATTGACGCACGACCCAACGGGAACGCCTACCTCTCTGGTTCTGCTCTCGCACCTTTCGCGGCGCGGCTGAACCAGCTTCGCAGCGAATCCGGCCTCGACTCTTTGATGTCTGCCGCCGGCTCGTCTGCTACCCCCATTGTGCGCCCACAAGGCACGCCCCAGGTCCCCATGGATCTTCCGAAGACGCCTTCTGGCCGCCCACTACCCAAGCGCCCCTCTACGCCTGATCGTTCCGACGGTCGTCGTCAGGTGGTCGCTTTCTGAGGAGAAATCTGATGAACGTCAATCCAACCCAACTCTCGGCTGCGCCGATCGTTGCTGCCGCTCTTGGCCGCAGCATCGGCGTGAAAGTCGAGTTTGGGGCGTATTCCACAGCGTCGACTGACGGATCAACGATCCGCCTCCCACGGCTCCCTGTGGAGCTCCCCGCTGCCGTTGAGTCCATTCTCTGGGGGTTTATCCACCATGAGGCTGGACACATTCGTCACAGTGATTTCGCTGCGCTGGACGACCCCGAGGTCCGATCGGACTTTCTCGTCTTGAACCTTCTCAAGGTTTTCGAGGATATCCGCATGGAGCGGGCGCATATCGGTCTCTATCCCGGGGCCGGTCGCGTCCTCTCTGAGCTCGTTTCGGAATTGGTACGGCAGTCGTTTTTCACCCCCGTCGAGTCTGACGAGGCCGCCTCGGTGTTCGTCGACTACTGTCTAAAGCACCTCAGGACGACGGTGCTTGGGCAGACAGCCCTTGCCGAGCAAAGTGCGCATGCGCGCGCGCTCCTCGAGGGCATGTTGGGAACGGGTTTCGTCACCCGCTTGAGCGCGGCAATTACACGTGGGGTTCTTGACGCCACGTCTACCCTAGACGTGCTCGATCTCGCCCTTCACGTGCGGCAATACCTCCAGGATGAGGTAGACGCCCGCGACCCCCCCCCGTCCGAATGCGGCTCCGAGCTATCCTCGGCCGACTGCCACAATGACGGGTCCAGTGACGCTTCCTCACACTCTGGTGATCGCGGTGAGCTGGAAACCTCAGAAGGCGAAGGCACTGCTTCGGCCGCAGCGGAAGAACAAGGCTCTGAACCCGATGATTTGGGTGCTGACCCTGACGATTCCGCTGACTCGTCTGCATCCTCGTGTTCGCACGACGATGCTGATGCCGCCACCGCTGATGCATCGGATCCTTGCTCCGGCTCTGGTGATGAGGTGTCTGACGCTTCGGTGGACTGTTTACGGTCCATCCTTGCCGGATCGGTGGATGATCCTTCTCTCGGTGACCTTGGCGATGCGCTCGCGCGTCTCTTAGCTGATGAGGTGGATGCTTGCCCAGGACGGGTCTTCGGCTTGCCTGAGACTGAGAAGTCACCAGGCTGTCCGGATAACGCCGCCGTGTCTGAAGCGCGAAGGGTATCCACACGGCTTGCCGTTCAGCTGCGGCGACGTTTGGAGAGTGTCGACTCGGTCCCTGATGTCCCGAAGGCTCGGGGTCGTCGGGTGTCGCGTCGCCACCTTACCCGTGTCGCTCTCGGGGACCACCGTGTCTTTCGGTCAAAGGTCCTTGGACCAGAGATCAACACCGCGGTGGCGATCTTGGTGGATGCAAGCGGCAGCATGGCGTCTTTAGGCAAGATTGAGCTTGCCTGCCGTGCCACGCTTGCCACCGGTCTCGCGCTGGATTCTATTCCACGCGTTGAGAGCTGCGTCGGTGCTTTTCCAGGCCTGTCTGGTCCCGACTCCGTGGAACTCCTGAAAGGATTCTCGGAGGAGTCAAAGTCGGTCAGCTCCCGCTTCAGCACGCGTGCTCGTGGCGGTACCCCGTTGACCGAGGCGCTGATCTGGGCAGGTCACTGCTTGGGAATGCGTCCCGAGGAACGTCTGGTTGTCTATGTGGCGACTGATGGCGCACCTGACGACAGCGAGAGTGCGAAGCAAATGATCGCTCGGCTCCAAAGGGCCGGTATCGAAGTGCATGGTCTCGGCATAGAGACCAACGATCCGTTGGGACTGTTCGATTCGTTCAGCCGCGTGACTGACGTCTCGCAGCTGGCTGAAGCGTTCCTCTCCCTTTCGGATCGCACGCTCAAACTGAGCGCTTAACCCACCCCCCCTATTCCACGTGTCGAGCAGGTCGCCCCTTGGCGACCCTGCTCGACACGTGGTTTTTTTATGGAGATTGTCATGTTCAACTCACTAACCCCCCACGCTGGGCATTCCAGGCTTTGGAGCGATCTGTCGTTCTGCACCTGGGCCGATCTGACCGACGAAGAGACCTGCTTTTTCGTCTCTGACGATGAGCGGCTGCACTTCGCCGATGGCCTGCTCGAGCGGTCCCTCGATCAGCTGTTCGACCTTCATAGCTCCCTTGCTTTGCGCTGGGAGGTCTGGCACTGGATCTTCACCATTCCGTGGGTTTCTGAAGCCTACGGGTCGAAACCTCTGCGCGCGATCTTGATGGCCGCGGTTCAGCGATATCGGGATGAGCTGTCTCGTTCTGGTGGCGCTCCCTCTGTGGACCCAACCGTGATACATGCGCTTCCCGTGCCAAGCCTTGGCTACAAGGAGGTGCGGTTCTGCGTTGGGGAGGACTTTTCTGTCCTTCCTGCCGCCGGCTCATTCGAGCACGTTTGTATGGCTCTTGGTGTTCCGCCTGAATTGGTTCAAGACGAATGCGAGCGCGAGCTTGATTCGCTCGGAATCGCGGAGCTGATGTCCAGCTCTCGTATGGGCGTCAGGGCCAAGTGCGCTGCTCCGGAGATGTCACAGCAGGATCTTATCGGTACGGATTACTCCGACATCGGATGTTTCGTTGTGCCTTCTTCGCTGCGACGCTTCGCCGCGTTCGCCTCCTCTTCGGAGTCGGGTAGCCGCGGCGCTGGCGCTCAGCAGATCGCGCTGTTTTGACGGCTACAGGCTGGATGCAGATTCGGCTTGTGCCCGTAAGGAGATGACTTATGAAGCTCTTTTCCCACAATCAAGCAACGCCCAATCGGGCCGCGCCTGAACCCCCACCGCTCCGCCCCCTGGCTCAACATCTCGGGGCATTGGAGCAGAAGTGCGAGTCTCTTCTCTATCGGATTCAGCAACTTGAACGCCGCGAGAAGAGTCGCCGCGTACTGGAAGACTCGCTGCGCCGCGAAATCCGTTCCCTAAAAGCCCAGATTTCTGGAGAGCCGCCCAAGCGGCCGAAGCGCAAGCGTACTGCCGCCCCCGTTCCGCATCCTGAGGCCATCGATGATGGCTTTCCGGATTTCGGCGCGGTGGTCTCTGAGCTCAACGGCTAACAGCCGGGCCCGACAGATTGCCCCCTCCCGGGGCAATCCGTCGGGTTTTTTTTTCGTCCTCTGGAAACTCCGTAGACTGAAGATAGTGCCCTTCGGAGATCTGCTGTGCCCCTGCTAGACGCCTTCAACCCCAAGAACTGGTTACCAGGCCTTAGGGCCGCCCGTGATCCTATTCGCGACGATGATTCCCCTGCCGAGGTCGATGGCTGGATTCGCATCTATGACTCCGCCACCCTACTGTCTCGCCCCGACATCGCCCAATACGTGGCCGCGATCGAGCGCGATATTCCAATCAGGCCTGAGCACGTCTCCGATTTGCGCACCCTTCTCCTCCGCCATGTCGCCTCGATGTGCCAGTTGCTCCCTGCCTCCGAGTACTACCATCACTCTGGCCCAGGGGGGCTTCTAGCTCACCATCTCCACTGCATGTATCTCGCAGGTACCGCGCAGTACCAGATCCATCAGCTGGTCGACTCTAAGCTCTACTCCAGCGTCACCTCTGAAGACGTCGTTTATTGGACGAATTTCTGCTTTCAGGTCCGCGCTCTGACTCATGATCTTGGCAAGATTCTCACAATGCTGGAGATCACTCTTAGGATTGAGGACAAGAACGGCGAGCTCGATTACCAACCCTTCGATCCGATGTTCGCAGGCTTTCTCGAATACGACCTAAAATCCATTGCTTATCAGCACTATCAACGCGGCGCACGATCCGTCCGCTATAAGTATCGGTTCGCCAAATCAGGCGGCATTCACGATCATGAGAAATATTGGGAAGCTGCCATTCATAATCTCTCCAGCCGGTTCTTTGGTACGATTGTTCCCGGCAAGTTTATTAGCCTGCACCTCACGGATACCGAAGATTTCGTCCGGTTCCTAAAGCCGAAGCTCCAGGAAATAGACCAGCGTTCTGTCGAAATACATCAGCAGGAGCGACGAGCAACGTCCGGCCGCCCGACTGCCGTTGCCAATATCCTACTTTCGGCAATCTCTTCACACCCACGCTTAGATTCATGCAAATTGGTCGTGGGTGACGACGGCGCGCCCCGCCTTTTCGTCCCATACCCTTTCATTCAAAGCCTGGTCAACGAGCTCCCTGAGTCGTACGAAAATTCTGTTCTCCCCCGGCATCCAGACCAAATTATATTTTCTCTGAAGTCCGCCGGTTGTTCTGATACCTGTGCTGGTCTACCCAGTAATAGCGCTTACATTCATCAGTTCGAGGGGCTTTCCGGCGTTTTTCTTCATCCAGACATCACCGATCAACTCTTGGGATTTCGGCTCCGTCGCTCTTTTGTCGCCGGCTCAAGCTATTCCGTCTCTGACCTTGCTAATTCCGCATGTCCTAGTGTTGGCCCCATTAAACACACGTCGGCTTTCACGGAGTCTCCTGCCTCAGCTTCATTGCCAACCTCCGCCGATTCGGCCCGGTTTCTTGGAGCGGTTTCCGCTCCGGATGCTTTCTTAGACGATGACGCCATGCCACCACAGTGCGATCCCCACGAGGCTACTCGTGATGCTCTCCTTAATCTGGCCCCCCAGACTGCCAGTTCTTTTAAGGACCGTATTTCTGACGCATTGCCCCCCAGGCAGGAGCCCGTCACCGCTTCCGACATGTTGTCTGCTGATTCGTCATCCGACGGAACCAGCGCCTCGTCGCGATCTAACTCTTCCGTTTCGAATTATCCTAATGCGCATCCCTCCGTTTCCGCTGTCACCGATTTCCTTTTGGCAACTAGATCATCCTTTGTAGATAACCCGAAGTTCTCGAGAGTCGAATCAGGCCGACTCATCCTGAACGATGTCTTCATAGCGCATCTGTTCTCACAGCTCCGTTCTCAGCGAATATATCATCGGAATAATATTCGGAATTTCCGTCGCCGATTCGCAGAGGGCCATTCCGGCTATTGGTCACTTTCTGGGGAGGATCTAGTATGTACCCCCTCCTTTTCTACCCAGCTTCTTTCGGTGATCGATTCTCCGCCGCCACCTGAGCAGTCTTCCGCCCCTTCCCGAGCGGTTGCCGCAGATCCATCGATTTTCGATGTTCTGCCCTCCATATCGAGTGAAGACGTATCCGATGATGTCGATATCCGCTCCCCGGCTGGAGATGAACCTGAGCGCGAATTACGGGCTCAGCTCCCCTCTTTTAATCCCGGAGCTTCGCCCGGTGAGATCCTTTCGGGGGTTCTCAAACACGCGTACACGCTTCCGTGCGATGGCCAGTCTTCGCCCATTGAGTATGACGGCCAATTGGTCCGTATCTCCTTTACCGCCCTAGACGCGTATACCGGACATCGCAAGTTGCGCGGGAAAGTCATTGAGGCCTTACAAAAGCTTGGTATCTATTCCACCCATATCAAGGCCACGGCCGTTCTAATCACCGACACTCACCCGGAGGTTCAATCATGTCTCGTCGACCTGCAGCTGAAGAGGTAGTCGGTTCGACTAAGTTTTATCGTCCTCCCTATGAGCTCGTTTCATCCTGTGCTGCTTTGCTCGCCGCGCTTGTTTATGTCTATATCGGCCGCTATGGAGAAGGACAGATTTCTCTCTTCGTCGGCTATATGTCGCTTCCGCTGTTCGCCCTGAGCGCTTATCGTGCTTATGAGGCGTTTGATAACCTATACTTCAAAACCCTTCTCACGACTCCGCGCCCACCGTTCACGACGGTGGACAAGCTACTCAGTAAACAGGCCAACGCCAATAAGGTCTGGCTCGGCAAAGGTTTCAACTGGGAGCCGTACCATGCTCGTGTTATGAGGGAGATCTCCACCCTTCCCCTCAAGTCCTCGATGGAGCCGCCGCGAATCTTTCGAAAGCTCATGGAAGTCCTCGGGCGCGCCTCTCCGGTGGCGCTTGAGGGCCATCACTACATCCATGGCGTTGGCGAGAAGGAAGACGATCTCTTCGTCTCTTACCGTTCCCGGACCACCCACACGCTTCTACTTGGCACAAATGGTTCAGGTAAGACTCGCGCGTTGGAGGCCCTTATCGCGCAGTCCATTGCCAGGGGTGCACTCTCGCCTGAGAAGCGTGCCAAGCGTGACCGTCTTCGCCGGGTGATCGATGGCCGCCTCGCCGAGCTGGATCGCAAGGTTGAACTGAACCCTTCCGACGCACCGCGCCTTCGGGCCGAGTACCGGGCCTGGCACGCGAGGGTCCTTAAGCACATGCCTACCGACGATTTCGGACCAGTAATTATCATAGACCCTAAGAGTGATCTTGATCTCCTGTCCCGCGCCTATCAGATCGCCAAGCGTTTCGGTCGCGAAGGCCATTTCCGGTATTTTGCACCCACTCGGCCCAACTGCAGCTTCCGCATCAACCCCTTGGCCAACTACGGGCGCCTCACCGAGCTTGCGAATCGTGTGGCTGCGCTGATGCCCTCCGGCGGCCAGAGCGAGACCTTCAAGCAGTTCGCTTGGCGCGCCGTGAACGTTGTTGTTTCCGCTCTTCAGGCTACCAATACTCCTATCACCCTTGTGAACCTCAAGCGCTACATTGATGGTGGTCTCGGCGAGTTGCTGGCGCCGTGCCTGGACAGCCACTTCCAGTCCGTGGCTTCGCACTATCCAGATTGGCGCTCGCGGGTGGACTCGATCCGCAACCGAACCTCCGCGAAGAGCGATCTTGCCGCCCGCATGGTCTTTTATTCCGAGACGGTACGCCAGACTCATCCCGACATCGTGATCGACGGGATCATCCAGGTTCTGGAGCATGATTCCGCCCACTACAGCAAATTGATCAGCAACCTGATTCCTGTGCTAGAGCAACTCACATCCGGCGACATGCAGCGCCTGCTCTCGCCAAGTTATCCAGAAGTCGACCCCGTGTGCGCCACCAACTTCCAGCACCTGATCGATTCCAACTGTATCGTCTATGTGAACCTGGACAGCCTGGCGGATTCAGTGGTCGGCGCAGCCTTGGGTTCGCTTTTCCTCGCCGACCTCACCGCCTGTGCGGCTCGCCGGCACGCCAACGGGATCAACCATCCCCCTGTCGCCGTCTATGTCGATGAGGCCGCCGAGGTCATCAACGACCCCCTGATCCAACTCCTAAACAAGGGCCGAAGTTCCGGC
>REEU01000282.1 GCA_007694905.1 Gammaproteobacteria bacterium
TGATGGCGCAATCGTAATACGGCGCAAGTCCGAGCTTTGAAGCTCGACTTGCGTCTGGGAGGCAGAAGACGACGTCAGGAGGCCGGGACGCCTTGCTCCACCGTCCCCTTCATCATTTCGCGCTCGAAGGCCTCGATATCGGCGATACGATAGACGACGCGCCCGCCAATTTTCATGTACGCAGGGCCCTCGCCGGCCCACCGCCAGCGCTCAAGGGTGCGGTGCGAAATGGTCCAGCGGTCCGCCAATTCTTTCTGGTTCAAGCAAGTTGGTTTCATTGTCATCTCCTTCTTTGCAACTAAGGACAGTCGCAGGACGACGAAGGCGTGAAAGAAAAAGATAGGCAAGTCAGTATCTTGAGGCGATCTGCGCAAATGCGATGCGGTTGCGCAGATCCGCCAAAGCGCCCGGCGAGAGCGAAAGAAAGCAATCGTATCGGACGCTATTCCGCGAAGAACGTGGAAGGTGGGCGTGCCGAAGTCGCCCGGCCTCCGGCACGCCCCAATGAAACGCAGCCACAAGCGCAGCTGCGCGGCCGGCGAAAACTCAAGCCAGCCTGGTGGGCCCCGAGCGGGTTCGCCGCCATCCCCACCGCCGCGCTCGATCCGGCCCACAGTCCGGCGTCTCCCGCGGTCCCCGCGCTTATCGGGTCCGGGTCCCCATTGGATCGACCGGCGGTCTATTCCGCCTCGGCCGGCACCACCGACTCCATCTCGGCAATTGTTTGAAACTCGGAGAGGAACTCAGGACGCGTCTGCATCAGATACCGAACCACCCGCGCGTTCCCTAGGAGTTTGGCGACGTAGCCGCGGAGCACGGTCAGTTGGAGGTGGTCCTGGCCGTAGGTGTCCTGGATCTGGGTGATCCCTTCCTGAAGCCGGGCAAGTTCCTTTTCCATCCGAGCCACCGCTTGCGGTGTGACACCATTGATGCGTTTGGGCTTGTTCGTTTCGACCAGCTGCGCCTGCGGCGTCCCGGCAAGGATCGCCGAGATGTAGGCTACCGAGTAGTTGTTGGCGTTCACCATGAGTTCGGCGGCTTCGATCTGGCGCAAAGGGATCATCTTGCGTAGCGTCGTGAAGACGGCCGCGGTGCAGGCCTTGTCCTTCAATATCGCCACGGCCTCCGGGCAAATGCCGTCGAGCAATTTGACCTTGCGCTGGATGCTGCGCGGGTTGAGGTCCAGCGCGGCCGCGATCTTTTCCTCGGAGACACCGCGCTCGATGGCCTTCAGGATCATCCGGTGCTCCTGAATGGGCGCGATACGGCTGATGCGCTTGTTGTAGGTGAAGGCCTCGTCGTCCGTCGACACAAGGCATTCGACCTGCTCGCGGCCCAGATCCTTCAGAACTTCGATCCGGACATGTCCGTCGAGCAGCAACCAGCTGCCGCTGGCATCCCCGTTTCGCGCAACCACCGGCGGCTCGACCAATCCGATCTCCCGGATCGACGCTGTGATCTGGGTGTATTTCCGGCTGGACTTGATGGACTTGCTCAGAACCCTGACCGGCAGGATGTCCGCGACCGGGATCGTGACGCAATCGTTCTCGAAACCGAGTTGAACCTTCTTGATCATGGCGCAGCTCCCTCGGTGAGGGATTCCTGCAGGTAGCCGGGCATGGTTTCCAGGCCTTCCGCCCGGAGCAGCGTCACGAAATGATCGTCCTCGAGAAGAGTCCGGAATGCCTGGCAGATGAACAGCAGCCGTCCCTGCGTCAGTTCCGCTTTCTTGATCAGAAGCTTCTGGCGGTCGGCCTCCTTCTGGTAGGCACGTACCAACGCCTCGCTTGTCAGCGGTCGCCGGTTGCGGCTGTCGCGCCCGTACGCTTTTGGGTGCATCTTTTTCCCGCGTGCCTCGCGCTGTTCGATCAGGCGCCGGGCCGCGGCAAGTTTCTTCCCCCGCAGTTTCTTCTGCGTGTAGGCGTCCATCAGCGCACGCTGCGCGCCTTCGGCATCGGTTTTCGATATGTCGATGGCGAGGTTCAGGGGCAGCAGACCAGTCTCCACAGCCGTGACCAGCCGCTCTTCACCGCGCTCCAAAAGGCCAGCGATCATGCCGACATAGTCCGGCGAGACGCCGATCTTGTCGCCGATCTGTCGGTCGTTGTAGCCGCGCTCGCGCAGCGTGCCGATCTCCCGCATCAGATCGATTGGGCGATGCTGGCGACGCGCGCAGTTCTCGACGAGGCTCATGACGAGGCAGTCGGACTCATCAGCGTCGATGACAATGGCCGGGATGGCTTTCTGCTTCAGCTTGATGAAGGCCTCGAGCCGACCCTGACCGCAGACGAGATCATACTCCGGCGGGTCAGTTTCCGCGCGACGGGTGACGGTGATGGGGCGCTTCAAGCCGATCTTGGCGATGTTCTCCACCATGTCCGCAAAAGTCCTGGGGTTTCGAATCCGAGGATTGAGGACCCGAATGCGGTCGGTCGGGACCAAGATGACTTCCGTTGGTTGAGTGTCTTCCGGGCTCTCTGCCATCATGCCACCTCCGTCACCTTCGCCCGCCCGGCGAGGGCGTAGAAATCGTCAAGTGTTTCCGTTCGATAGGCATCGAGCCACAGCCCGTTCTGCTCGGCCATCTTCAGCCGTGCGTCGGTCATGTCGATGCTGGGCAGCAGGTAGAAGTCGCGCGGCGCGTCGTTGGTCTCAACCATCCGCACGGCAATCGTGATGTCCGGAACGAGGCCGGTGTCGAGCCGAATATGCCAGCGCAAGGAGCCTGCTGCGGTCGCCTGGCAGCGGGCCAGAACGACCGAAACCGTGAACTCATCGTTGACCCGAAGCAGTTGTGTGTCGGCGTCCTGCACCACGCAGCCACCTTGGGCGGCCACGCCCTCCACGATCTCGTCGACGACCTGGGGGTGGGCCGCGCGCAGCGCCTTGTTGATCTCGATGTAGCGGTAGTCCCGCTCTGGTTCATAGCCGATAAGGCGATAGGCGCGCAGCAGGCTGCCAAACCGGCTGCGATAGGCGCTGGACGAGGGCAGATCGTTCTCTTCGTCGATGATCAGGCCGGACAGCGCGCCCTGCCGTTTCAGGATCGCCCTCAGCGCGTCGAGCAATTCCTCGTCCGAAAAATGCCGGCTGCGCGCATCCACGATCTCTCGCGCACGAAGGAACAGCGCCTTGTCGATGATGGCGGCATACGCGCCTTCGGCACGGATCCACATATCCCGCGGGTTCACCACCCGGCGCTGCTTCAGCTTGAACGATACCTTGTTGAAGACATTGTTCCCGATGTATTTTTCGTTGGTCAGCACCTGATGAACGGTCGCTCGGGTCCATGGCCGGTCGAGATCGGTGCGATGTCCTTCGGCGTTCAGGATCTCGGCGATCTCGCTCTCCGGGTGCCCTTCATTGACGAACATTTCGAACATGCCCCGGACGACGCGCTGTTCCTCTTCTGGGCCGGGGACCAGGATCACGCGGTCGGTCTGAAGGCTCTTGTGCTCACCGCGCTTGAGTTCGGCCTTCACCTCGCCACGCTCGTTCAGCAAGGCTCTGCGCAACCCGAAACCGGCCGGGCCGCCTTGACGGTAGCCAAGTTCGATCAGGCGGCATTGACCGGCAAACACCTTGACCGAGAGCTCCCGACTGTATTCGCCAGCCATGGCCCGCTTGACGCTTTTCACGATGGTGGAGGTCGGCGATCCGTCGTTTTCGAACTGCTCGGCGCAATAGGCAACCTGCATCCCGGCCTTGCGACAGCGATACTCGTAGTAGGCCGACTCGTCAGCGTCCTGAAATCGCCCCCAGCGGGTGACATCGTAAACCAGGATTACGCGGTACTCGGCCGAACCTGACTCGACGTCGGAGATCATCTGCTGCAACGCCCTTCGGCCGCCGATGATCAGACCGCTTTTCGCATCATCTGAATAGGTTTTGATGATCTCGATGCCGCGCCGTTCGGCGTATTCGCGGATGGTCTTTGCCTGGTTCTGGGTCGAGTACTGCTGATGCTCGGTGGACATCCTGACGTATTCTGCTGCCAGTATGCGCTCGGGCGTCTCGGCCGGCTCTCCGGATATCGTTGATCTTGTCCGAGCCACCCCCGCCTCCCGAAAAATATCGCGCGCGCTACCCAAGGCGAGTGGCTCGCAAATTCTCGCCCATGCCCAAGTTTCAAATGTCGCTTTTCATGTCTCTCCAGATATTTAGCGGAGAAACACATGAAGATGCGGGTGAAGATGGGCACAGTTGTGCCGAAGATGGGCACATTTGTGCACCCCGAGGATGTTCCGGACGACTATCGCGCCGCCGTTGCGATGGCATTGCACGCGGAGCTCGGATCGACCCACCGTGCGATCAAGTCCGCCATGCGGTGGACCGGTGCCAGCGAGCGGACCGTCAAATACTGGTTCGCGGGCGAGCGCGGACCGAGCGGCGAGCACCTGGTGTCGCTCGCGCGACATTCGGACGCCGTGCTGGTCTTGCTGCTGACAATGGCGGATCGTCTGGTTCCAGAGGATGGTGACGGGTAGGCAGGACCGCCGCCCGCAGAGCGCTGACCCTTGTTTCGTGTTCGATATTGGTTATCTTGAGTACGCACGATCTAGGGAGAGCACCATGCCTCGGACCACCACCATGACCGTGCGCGTCAGCGGCGCGCTCAGCGAGTTCGTCGCGACCAATGTCGGCGAGGACGGCGCCTACGAGAACGTCAGCGAATACATCCGCGACCTGATCCGCCGCGACAAGGAACGCGCCGAGCGCGAGGCTTTCGACCGCCTGAAAGCCGAGCTGAACCGCGCCTTCGCCGCGCCCGAGGACAGCTACAAGCCTCTGACCGCCGCCGAGGTGATCGCCCGGAACCGGACCTGA
>REEU01000153.1 GCA_007694905.1 Gammaproteobacteria bacterium
GCGCGACGCGCCTTGCCACTGCACCGGCAATCACCCGCAGAGCCGTGGAGGAATTAATCAGCACTTCCTCAGCGTGGGTCACGGTGCGAGGTCGCTCGCTCTTCGCGGACGAACAGCATGCCGATGAAGCCGATGACAAAGAGGATGATCAGGGAGGCGTAGCCCACGCGTTGGCTGGCGAACGCTGCCGTCATGGCGCCGACCATCCACGGCCCGAGGAAGGCCGTCGCAGTCCCTGAAAGGGCATAGAGGCCAAAGAACTGGGTCGTCATCGTCGGCGGGGAGATGCGGGCCATCATCGTCCGTGAAGACGCGAACGCGGAGGTCACGAACATGGCGAAGCCAAGCCCATTACAGAAGTAGAGGAGCTCGGGCAGCGTATTGAAGTAGGGTGCTTGCCAAAGGCGCGTGGCCGTGTCCGCGTCATAGGGAAACACGAACAAAATCTCTTCCGGTGTAATGGACACACCGGTGCACAGCAGCAGGGCTGTACCACCGACGCTGAGCAAGATGGCGCGCTTGGATCCTAGGCGGTCATCCATGCACCCGCCCACATAGCCGCCGATGGCTGCCGCGGCCGACATGAAGATGCCGAATAGCAGCATGTGTACGGTGCCCCAGCCGAAGATGCCCGCCGCGTAGACGCCGCCGAAGATCAGGATGCCGACCAGGCCGTCGTTGTAGATCATCCGCGCCATCAGGTAGGTGGCGATGTTGCGGTAGTGGGGCAATTCACGAAGCGTGTCGCGGACCTCCTTGAGCCCTTCGCGGGCGGCCGCGCGGATACCCAGTCCCTGGGTGCCGTCCGGTGTGAACAGCAGCAGTGGCAGCGCGAACAGTAGCAGCCACGCTGCGGTCAGTGGGCCGACGATGCGCGCGTCCTCGAATCGCTCCTGGTCGATGCCGAACCAGGCTTCCGCCGGCACCCAGCTCCACTCAACGGTCCCCGGCAGCGCCAGCAGGAACAGCACGCTCACCATCAGCAGCAGTCCGGCCACATTGCCGAGGCTGATCGCAAGGCCGCTGACGAAACCAATACGCGTCGCCGGCGCGACGTGGGGCAACATGGCATTGTGGAACACGGCTCCGAACTCGAAGCACATGGCGATGACGATGATGCAGATCAGGGTCGGCAGGACGCCGATGCCGCCTTCGCCGGGCACCGAGAACCACAGTGCGGCCATAGCCGGCACCATGAGCAGGACGAAGCAAGCGATCCAGGGTTTGCGGCGACCGCTGCGATCGGCGATGGCGCCGGCGAAAGGAGCCAGGATTGCGATCATGAGACCGGCGTACTTGTTCGCATCGCCGAGCAGGGCCTGACCGCGCACCGGATCGCCCACCACCTGCGTCGAGAAGTAGGGTGCGAAGACGTAGATCGTCACCAGGATGACGTAGGGGTTGCGGGCCCACTCGAAGACGGCCCAGGAGCTCCAACCAAGCATGCTGGCGGCCGGTGCGCCGGTGACCGTAATGCGGTCACTCGATACGAATACGTCGGGGTCGCCTGCGCCCTGCGGTGAGGCGGAAGAGCTGTCGTTTCTCAAAGGTACTCCGGAGCAGTTCGATGTCTGCCAGCTAGCATCGCGGATCGGGAACCGGATTGCAGCTGCCGCGGGTCTGCCGCAGATCGCCACGCCCGCGTTGCGGACGTGCGCTCCCACTGGCTTGTCGCAAGCTTCCCGCTGGCGGCTCGAATCAAGCGACGTCGAGGCTCGCGAGGTTTCGACGCGGACGGGGCTGTGAATATGGCGTTGTGTTGGGCCATCTGCTAGCGTCATGCAAGGTCAAGGGAGGTCGCACGTGAAGATCGGTATCTTCGGAATCAACTTCGGTGTCTGCGCCGATCCCGACGCCATCTCGGAAGTGGCGGAGCTCGCCGAGGAGTTGGGGTTCGATTCGCTGTGGACCGGCGAGCACGTGGTACTTCCGGACCCGCAGGCGCCACCGTCGCCCGCACCACCGCTCACGCCCATGCTGCATCCGTCGACAGCGTTGGCCTATGTGGCCGCAGTCACCGATGAAATCCTGCTCGGTACAGGGATTACTCTGATCGCCCAGCGTAACCCACTTGTTTTGGCCAAGGAGATGGCCAGTCTCGATGTCCTCTGTGACGGACGCCTCATCCTCGGCATCGGGGCTGGCTACCTGAAGCAGGAGTTCGACGCGCTCGGCATTCCCTTCGAGGAACGCGGCCGCCGGACCGACGAGTTCATCGAGGTGCTGCGCGAGATGTGGTCCAGTGATCAGCCCAGTTTCGATGGCGAGTTCATCAGCTTCGACGGCATACAGTCCCGTCCGCGCCCCGCGCGAGGAGACAGGTTGCCCATCGTGGCGGGTGGCATGAGCATGGCCGCCTACCAGCGTGCGGTCGCGTCCTGCCAGGGTTGGTACGGCTTCGCCATGGATCTCGAGACCACCTCCGAGTCGCTGGAGGGCATCGAGGCTGCGGAAGAGCGCATCGACCGGCCCAAGTGGCTCGGTGATCTGGAGATCACCGTCACCCCGCGCGAAACGCCGACCTATGAAGACCTTGAGGCCTATGCATCGCTGGGTGTGGATCGACTCGTGCTGTTGCTGCCTCAGCGCAGCGTCGGTGCTGTCACCGAGTTCCTCGAGCGCATGGCGGAGGAGCTGATCGATGACGAGGACGACGAGGACTGACAGCGCTCAGTAATGACGGCCATTTCCGGTTGGCCATTGACAAGCTGTTGGCACGAGCAGACTATCCGCAACCCTGAATCAGTACCCACGGAAGACGGATCGGTGATTTCCTCCCGCTGGATCAAGCACGGCACCTGCAGCGCACGCGACGACGCGATGCGCAAGGCGCAGCTGTTCGTCCAGCGCATCCGATCCACGGGGAGGAACGCCGACTGTTGATCGCCCCCATCTGACAGTCTGAAAGCGTCAAACAAAGAGCCCCGGTGGACATGGTCCATCGGGGCTCTTGCGTTTCAGGGCCGAAAAACAAGCACAACGAGTACGCCGTCATGTCGATCGAAGAAGCAAGGCAATCAGCTGAACGCGGTTCCCGCCTGCGGCGCAATCTGCTGGTCATTCGCCTCATGGCCTTTTTCCAGGTATTCCTGGTCATTGTTCCTGTGGCGGTGCCCCTGTTCAGTGACCGTGGCCTGACTCTCGCCGAGATCCTTCAGCTCCAGGCCCTGTTCGGGATCACCGTCGTGCTGATGGAGATTCCGTCGGGCTACATCGCGGACGTGTTCGGTCGCCGGCTCGCGCTGGTGCTCGGCGGGGTATTGGTGGGTGTCGGCCACAGTCTGCTGCTCATCGGCTACGACTTCTTCACTCTGGCGATCTTCGAGATTGCACTCGGAGTCGGTCTGAGCCTGATTTCCGGCGCCGACGTGGCTGTGCTGTACGACACTCAGGTGGAGCTTGGGGATGATGCCCAAGCGCGGCAGAAGGGCCTCGGCAGTCTGTTCCTGCTGCGCTCCGTGTCGGAGGCCACGGCTGGCCTGGCCGCCAGCGTCGTGCTGCTGTTCGCCACGCTCAATGCGCTGGTGACGCTGCAGGTCGTGGTGGGCTGGTTGCCACTGCTGTTCGCGCTGCTGATCGTGGAGCCGCCGGTGGAGCGGATGCGTGCGGGTGCCCATCTGGACAACCTGACGGAGGTGTTGCGTAAGCTGCTCAAAAGCGAGCGGGTCCTGCGACTCACGTTCCTGACCATGGGCATCTGGAGTCTGACGACCTACTACGCTGTGTGGCTGTTGCAGCAGAGCTGGCTCGACGCCGAAGTCGAACTGGCGGCGTTTGGCCTGCTCTGGGCATTGTTCAGCGTGGCTGCCGGTGTGGCGGGATGGCAGGCCGCGAACCTGGAGCGTCACCTGGGCGCGGCCTGGTTGCTGACGCTGGTGGCGCTGCTGCCAGTGCTGGGTTATCTCGGTCTGGCGCTGGCGCCGGCTGGCTGGGCCCTGGTCATCGGTCTGGTGTTCTTCATCGCGCGAGGCGCAGGGTTCGTGTTGCTGCAGGAGGCGTTCAATCGTCGGCTCGAGGGACGGTATCGGGCGACCGCGAACTCATTGGTGAGCTTCCTGTTCCGCGGTGCGCTGGTGCTGACCGTCCCAGTGGTCGGAGCCCTGCTCGAACTGTGGACGTTGCGTGAGGTCTTCGCATTGCTCGCACTGGCTTCGCTGGCCGTTTTCGCGCTGCTGGTCCTGCCGTTGATCGCGGCCGTCCGCTGTCTGCCGCGCGCGGTGCCGCGGCCGTCAGTCGACGGCGTCGGGACCGGCTGAGGCTTGCGACACCCGGACCCGGACGCCAGGACCGGGTGTTTCCAGTTCAGTCCGGGCGTTGACTTGCCATCCCCGGGCGAGGATCTCAGGGGTCAGGGCGAGCTCGGGTGGCCCGTCTGCAAGCAGGCGACCGCGGGCGAGAATCAGCATACGGTCGGCGTGCCGGCTCGCCAGTTCCAGGTCGTGCATGACCGTGAGAATGCCCCATCCGCGCCCTGCGCGGCTTTGCAGTGCCTGCATGACTCGCTGGACCCGCGCCAGATCGAGCTGGGTCACCGGCTCATCGAGCAGCAGCCAGGGTTGGATATCCCTGGCTGCTGCGCGTTCTCCCTGCAGCAGCACGCGGGCCAGTTGCACCAGCCGGCGCTCGCCGCCGGAAAGCTCGGTATACGTGCGGGGGAGCAGTTCCGCAGCCCCGAGCTCAGCCAGCGTGGCCGCGCGTGCTTCCGTGGCGGTCGTCGGATGTCCCAGCGCCACCACGTCGGCGACCGAAAACGGGTGCAGCAGCGCCGGGTTCTGGCTCAACACGGCACGTCGCCAGGCCAGCTCGGCGGTGTCGAGATCTCCCGGCACCTTGCCCTGCAGACGTACGCTGCCGCGAGACGGCAAGAGATCACCGGCACAGACTTCGATCAGGCTGCTTTTGCCGGCGCCGTTCGGTCCGCACAGGCAGATCATGACGCCGGGCTCGAGACTCACCTCGACATCCGCGAGTACGGCGCGGCCTGCGCGTTCGAGCCTGACCTGTTCGAGTTCCAGCACGAACGCCTCGCTCAGACGGTTCCGCGTCGCACTTCGCGACGCAGAAGCAGCAGAAAGAATGGCGCGCCGAGCAGTGCGGTGAGCAGGCCGACGGGGATCTCCGCCGGAGCGGCCAGGGTGCGCGCGCAACCGTCGGCCAGCAGCAGGAGCAGGGCGCCGCCCAGTGCAGACTGCAGGAACCGGCCGCGGTGGCTGGCACCACCGAGCAGGCGCATGAAGTGAGGGACCATGAGGCCAATGAAGCCGATGATGCCGGCGCTGGCCACGGCCAGGGCAGTGAGCAGACTTGCCAGCAGGATACCTTGGCGCTGCAGGCCTCGGACATCAAGCCCCGCATGACGGGCCTCGGCATCGCCGAGTTGATAGAGGTCAAAGGCGGTGGCGCGTCGTTCGAGGACAATGGCCGCCATCGGCACGGCCAGCAGCAGCGCAATCAGAGCCGGCCAGCGGATCTCGGTGAGGCTACCGAACAACCAGAACGTGGTTGCGCGCAGCACTGGATCGTTGGCGAAGGTCAGCAGCAGCCCGACCAGGGCGCCCGCCAGCGTGTTGATGGCAACTCCGGCAAGCAGAATGGCGGCCAGCTGCAGACGACCCTGGACCGCACCGAGGCGCCACACGAGCAGCGTCGCCAGAAGGGCACCCAGGAACGCGGCACCTGGAACCGAAAGCAGTAGTGATAGACTCCCCGCGCCACCGATGGCCAGCATGCCGGCCGCGCCAAGTGCGGCACCCCCGGAGACACCAATCAGGGCAGGATCCGCGAGCGGATTGCGCAGCAGGGCCTGCAGCAATGCGCCCGCTGCGCCTAGGGCTGCGCCAATCAGCAGGGCGGCGACGACGCGGGGCAGACGCAGTTCGAAAAGGATCACGCGGGCGACTTCATCCGTGAACAGGTCGCCGGGCGTGACACGGACCGGCCCGATCCAAAGCGCCGCCAGCGCGGCGAGCGCGGTCGCTGCCGCCAGGATGCGTACGAGGCGATGCGGCGCACGCTGTTCCGTTTCCGCGTGCACGCCTCGAGTGATCGGATCAGAGATGCATGACGTCGACGAATTCCTGCTCTGTTTCACCCGGCTGATAGCCGGTGTAGGGCAGGCTGTCCGTCAGATTCAAGCCGGGTCGCAGCAGGGTTACCCGACGGTGTTTCGTACTGCGGTCGTAGCGCCGGGCAGGTGTGTTCACCACCGGGATCAGGGTGCCGGCGCGCAGCCCCACCTCGGCGCGGTCCGCTGCAACGTCGCCGTAGGCGGTGGAACGCTGCCTGGGCGATCGGCCCAGGGTTTCGATCATGGCCCGCATCTGCTGTGGTGACGTCTCCTGGCCATGGGCGGCGCCGGCGGCGCGGGTGATCGTTTCGTTCATCAACGTGCCGCCAAGGTCATTGCAGCCGGCATTGAGGCATGCGCCTACGCCCAGGTGGCCCATCTTCACCCAGGACGCCTGAATGTTGGTGATCAGCGGATGCAGCGTGAGGCGGGCGACAGCGTGCATCAATACAGCTTCGCGAAACGTCGGCCCTTTGCGCGCACGACCCTTGAGGTAGAGCGGTGCCTCCATGTGGACGAAAGGCAGCGGTACCAGCTCGGTGAAGCCGCCTGTCCTGGCCTGCAGATCGCGGATGCGGAGCAGATGGCGCGCCCAGTGCTCGGGCCGATCCACGTGCCCGTACATGATCGTCGCGGTGGTGTTGATGCCCGCTGTATGGGCTGTCTCCATCACCTCGAGCCACTGTGCGGTGTTGATCTTGTCGGGACAGATGATGGCCCGCACCTCGTCATCGAGAATCTCTGCCGCGGTACCCGGCAGTGTTCCGAGGCCAGCAGCCTTCAGACGCTCGAGATAGGTGGTCAGATCGAGCCCGAGCGTGGCAGCGCCCTGCCAGATTTCCAGGGGCGTGAATGCATGCACGTGAATGTCAGGGCAGGCCTCTTTCACCGCTGCGACGATCGCAAGGTAGGTTTCGCCGGTGTACTCCGGATGGATGCCGCCCTGCATGCACACTTCGGTGGCGCCGCGATCCCAGGCTTCGCTGACGCGTCGCTGGATTTCCGCCAGATCGAGGTCATAGGGGCGGCCGCGCAGGTTTTCCGACAGTTTGCCCTTGGAGAACGCGCAGAACTGGCATTTGAAGTAGCAGACGTTGGTGTAGTTGATGTTGCGATTGACGCAGAAGCTGACGATATCGCCCTTCTCGCGGCGACGTAGCTGGTCGGCGGCGTAACAGACCGCAGTAAAGGCTTCGCCGCGGGCGGCAAAGAGCTGCACGATCTCGTCTTCATCGAGGCGCTCGCCGGCCGTGGCGCGATCAAGTATGCGCCGCAGTGCAGGCGTGACCCAGCGCGGATCCGCCTCCCGCCCGATCCTGGCCAGATCCGCCGCCGGCGGGTCGACGTCGGCTCCGGGCGTCCAGTCGTCCGTGCGTGGCAGGCCCTCGGCATCGATCTGCCGCAGGACTGCGGTCTGCATATCCGCGTCGAGCCAGGTTGAGACATGCTGGGCGTAGCGGGGATAAATGGTGAGTCGCTCGTGCAGCAGCTTGCCGGCACCTGCGGTCTCTCGAGCCAGCTGTTCGAGATGGGGCCAGGGTGCTTCCGGATTGACGTAATCCGGAGTCACGGGCGAGACGCCGCCCCAGTCGTTGATCCCTGCGTCCACCAGCCGTGGCAGAACGCCGGGGCTGAGGTTGGGCGGTGCCTGGAGACTCATGTCCGGGCCGAAGACGATGCGAGCCATGGCCAGCGTCCAGAGCATCTCCTCGAGGTCAGGTTCCGGCGCGCTGGCCATGCGCGTGCCCGGCTTGGCACGGAAATTCTGGATGATCACTTCCTGGATGTGGCCGTGGCGGTCGTGGCTGTCGCGTATGGCGAGCAGCGATTCGATGCGCTCCGCCCGGGTCTCCCCGATGCCGATGAGGATGCCGGTGGTGAAGGGCACCCGCGCCCGGCCGGCCTGCTCGAGGGTCTCTAGCCGGACGGCTGGAATCTTGTCCGGCGAACCATGGTGAGGCATGCCTTTCTCGGTGAGACGCTCCGCGGCGGACTCGAGCATGATGCCCATGGAGGCGGACACCTTGCGCAGGCGGGCGAATTCCTCCGGCGAGAGGTTGCCGGGATTGAGATGCGGCAGCAGTCCGGTCTCCTCGAACACGGCGCGTGCGGCAGCCTCCAGATAATCCACGGTGCTGGCATGGCCCATTGCGGCCAGGGCCTCGCGCGCGGCGCGGTAGCGGAGTTCCGGTTTCTCGCCCAGCGTGAACAGGGCTTCTCGGCAGCCCGCGGCTGCGCCGCTGCGGGCGATCTCCACCACTTTGTCGATAGGCAGATAAACCTGCTCGAGATTGCGCGGCGTGGTGGCGAAAGTGCAGTAGTGGCACACGTCCCGGCAGAGCTGGGTCAGCGGAATGAAGACCTTGCGGGAGTAGGTCATCACGCTGCCGAAACCTGCGTCGCGGAGTGGACGCGCGACCGCCATGAGGCCGGGCAGATCGTCTTCTGCCGCGAGCATCATCGCTTCGTTCGCCGACGGGCGATCTCCGAGGATCACCCGTGCCGTAATGGCTGCGCTCTCTGCTTTCATGCACTTCCCCCTAGTTTCCGGGGCAACTGTTCCGCTGCAGGGTTCACAGCGGTCTCCAGCGCCAGTCGCGATGCTATACCGGAGCTGCGCAGGAACGCTACCGACCGTCCCGCGTGCTCTGCAGCCAGCAGAACCCGCAGGTCGTCGGGGGAATCGACGTCCAACGCCAGACTTGGAATGGCGAGCTTGAGCGGCTCGATGCCGCGTTCGCAGGCGGCCGTCATGTGTGCTGAGCAGCTGTTCGAACCGAAACGGAATTCGATGATTTCAGGCGGCGAACATGCGAGGCAGTTGCTGCCGTCCTCGAGCGCGTCAGGCACGATGGTCACAGCGGGCGCTGTCCCATGAGCGCTGATCACCTCGGCGAAAGCGGAAGCACTGGCCAGCGGCAGGTCCCCGTGCACCACCAGCACTCCCTTCGCGCCAGCCCTGGCTGCGGCAGCGGCGCCCAACGCGACGGCCGAGTTGAGGCCGCCGCGTTCGTCTGCGAGTACAACGGCACCGACGGCTTGCGCGAGTGCGGCAACAGCAGGATCCGCGGACACCACGAGAATGCGCTCAATGCCGGGCGTGGCGGCCAGGCTAGTGAGTACGTCTGTTGCCATGGCACGCATGAGGGCCTGGCGTTGCTCAGGTTCGAGCACGGGCGCGAGCCGCGCCTTGGCGAGTTCGAAGTGTTTGATGGGGACGATGGCCCACACGGCGGAGACGACCCTCCCGGCCGGATTCGGGATCAGTGAATGGCACGCTTGGAGATGGACGCGACGAAGTCCAGAGTGGTCAGCGCCAGATTCATTTTATCGTGCAACGTTACCATGAGCGTAGGCGTTGCAACAGCCTGCAGGCTGAGGGCCTCGACCTCCGTGAGGCGGGGCGCGTCGCTGCTATCGAGCATGAATCCGTCCAGCAGGGCGCCGTAGTGCCTGGCGACGGCCGCCGCATCCCGGAGCATCCCGAGTCCCGTCATCATCTTCGCGGTCGGGCCCTTCGCCGTGCGACCGGCGACACGGCCACCACCGGAGTGGCTGCCGCCCCGAGCGCCTCACGAAGCCCCGGGGACTGCACGAATGGGATCAACGCTGACAAAAGGATTCGAGGGACAGATGATGATCCCCTCGAGTTCGGCGTCAGCGAGCAGTCTTGTCATTCCAGGCCACCAGCACGTCGCATTCGATGCGCAACTCCGGATCCTGGAGCAGGTCGGCAGCGATGTTCTGGAATGCGGACACCACCTTCAGCTCGGCCCCAGAGCGTCCTGGGCACGCTCGCCCACTGACCCTTCCGCAGGGCGCTGCACCTTGCCCACCTTGGACGGCATTAGAGGTACCGTCACGTGGGCGGGTGAAAACGTCGTCAGTCAGCTTTCCACCGGGATGCAAATCCTGATCTGAGTCAACGACAGCGCCGATTCGGACATCGATTATGACATTTCCTATTCACTTCCGGAAATCATCGATGCCACCACCGCTACCGTTTCTACGCTCGCTTGCAGTACTGGTCGCCCTTGCCTGCACGATCCCGTCCGTCCATTCATACCAGGCGGGAGATTGGATACTGCGGGCAGGAAGCATCACGATCGACCCGACCAGCAGCTTTTCATCGGTTGCAGATGGCGCTTTCGAGTTACGCGCCGGTTCTGACACTCAGCTCGGTCTCAGCGTCACCTACATGGCCTGGGACCAGCTTGGCATCGAAGTCCAGGCGGCAACGCCGTTCACGCATGCAGTGAACGCCCGCGGTGCCGGCAAGGTCGCCAGCGTCAAGCACCTGCCTCCAACCCTGACGGCCAACTATTATCCGCTGGGCGGAACGGGCCGTTCCCTGCAGCCTTTTCTCGGAGCCGGAATCAATCACACGATCTTCTGGTCTGAAAAGCTCAATGATCTCGGCGCGACTGCGACGGGAGCCAGTCGACTCGATGCAGGTTCCTCCTGGGGCTTGGCTGCACACGCTGGCCTCGACTACCGCCTGAATGAACAGTTAGGCCTCGGTTTCTCGGTGTACTACATCGATATCGAGAGCCGGCTGAAACTGGACGGTAATCGCATTGGCAAGATCAAGATCGACCCCTGGATCTATCGCCTGCAGTTGAGCTATCGCTTCTGACGCGTAACCGAGGCTGCGTCAAGAACCTCCCGCCGGTCGACGCTGGCTTACCAGCGCCGACCCGCGGGGCATGTCCGCTGTCTCCTTTCCGATGAGGGGTGCGGTCGGATGACGGCGCTTCGTGTCGCGGTGATCGGCAAGGGCCCGATCGGCATTGCAGCCGGCCGCAACCTGGCCGAGGCGGCCGCGGGATGAAGTTCCACCATCCGTTGGGTTTTGTCGCTGCGGCAGGGGAAGGCAGTGACCTGCTTCCGGCCGCATCGGCCAGTTCGCTCAAGTGCTGCAAGCTTACCCGGTCGGAGAAGTCTGGCTATCGGATGGGAGCATCTGACGCAGACGTTCGAGCGGGCGCTGGACGCAATCCTGGCCAGTGAGGCGGGTTGTCACGAGCCACGGGCCGTGCCTTGGCGAGCTCGAAGTGGTTGATGGGGACAATGGCCGACACGTCGAAGGCGACTCTCCCGGCCGGATCCGGGATCAGTGAATGGCACGCTTGGAGATGGACGCGACGAAGTCCAGAGTGGTCAGCGCCAGATCCATTTTGTCTTGCAGCGTGACCATGAGCGTGGGCGTCGCAACAGCCTGCAGGCCGAGAGCCTCGACCTCTGCGAGCCTCGCTGCATCGCTGGAATCCAGTACGAAACCGTCCAGCAGGGCGCCGTAGTGCCGAGCGACGGCCACCGCATCCCTGGGCACGCCGAGTTCTGTCATCATCTTCGCGGTCGGGCCCTTCACCGCGCGACCGGCGATGATCGGTGACACGGCCACCACCGGGGCGGCTGCCGCCCCGAGCGCCTCCCGAAGCCCGGGGACTGCAAGAATGGGATCAACGCTGACAAAAGGATTCGAGGGACAGATGATGATCCCGTCGAGTTCGGCGTCCGCGAGCAGTTCGGACAGGGCAACAGGCACACGGGCGCGTTCGCTTCCTTCGAAGCGAAATCCTATGACTTCGGGTGCACAGCGCTCCCGGACGAAGTACTGCTGGAAGGCAAGCTCGCCGGCGGGCGTACGAATCACGGTTGCGATCCGGTCGTCGCTCATGGGCAGCACCTGCTGGGGGAT
Source organism: Gammaproteobacteria bacterium (assembly GCA_007694905.1). Classification (GTDB taxonomy): domain Bacteria; phylum Pseudomonadota; class Gammaproteobacteria; order Pseudomonadales; family Azotimanducaceae; genus SLTB01. The sequence continues at coordinate 11,769 of REEU01000153.1, forward strand.
GTCGAGACCATGAGCAAGCCTCGCGGTGACCTCGGACAGGGATGCCCCCGCTCGCAGCGCCTCGGTGCGCAGAAGGTGGGTCGCGAGGTCCCGGTCGCCGAGCTTGAACCAGGTATCACCGCCGAGCTCTGCCAGCGTATCGAGGCAATGCCAGCTTTCCTCGCGCCGTCCCCAGCCGGTGTCCGGATTTGCCTCTCCTGACAGCGTGTAGAGGAGGGTGTCGATGTCCGGGCATATGGTGAGGCCCAGATGTTCGAAGTCGTCCCCGGTATTGACCAGGAAGGTCACCTGCTCGGGTTCCAGGACCCGTGCCAGACCCAGCGCCAGCTTGGCGCCGCCTACGCCTCCTGTGATCGCGAGGATGCGACGCACCTTCGCAGTCACCTGAACAGGTCTTCCTGTCGGGGCCGAATGAGGTCGGCGGCGGTCGCGCTGCTGTCCTCGGCCGCGAGCCCTCGAACGAGTACTGCCGGGGTGCCCTCACCCGACTGCCCCATGACCAGGCTGGCCGCAGCAGCGATTTCATCACCGCGGCCGACCACCGTCACTTCGAGGGGGCGCCCGAATAGATCCGCATGGCCGCGCAAATCCTCCACCGCGGTGATGCCGGCGCTGCCGATGGCCGTGCCGCAGGTGCCCACGCGCCAGGCTCGGCCGAAGCTGTCGTTGATCAGCACGCCGACGTGGACATCGGTTCGGGCGTGAAGCGTTGCGCGCAGTCGAGCGGCCGAGGCGTCTGGATCCTCCGGTAGCAGCAGTGCCCAGGCCCCCGGATCGCCGCCGCTGACGTTGGACTGGTCGATACCCGCATTGGCATGGACCCAGCCGAGTCGGTGCTCCACTACGATGACGCCGGGATTGCCTTTGCGGACGCGCACCACGGCGGCGGATTCATTCAGGATGAGCTGCACCAGACGCGGATCTTTCCCCGTATCGGTGGCCAATTGCTCCGCCTCGGGTGAAGGCTGGACGTCGGCAAGGCGGATCAGGCGACCCTCGGCCTTGGATACGATCTTTTGCGCCAGCACGAGAACGTCTCCGGCGGCGAGGGTCAGCCCGGCCCGGCCCAGCGCCGCCAGCAGCAGCTCGGCGAGATCATCGCCCTCACCGACTTGAGGAATGCCGGGCAGGGCGAGGATGTCCAGGCGCGCGGCCATGGGATCAGTGCGCGTCCTGACCCACGATCTTGATGCCGGAGTGGGAGATTTTGCCCTGGCGATTGATCTGGATCAGGATCGAGGTGAGCGCCTCAGCTGCCGCAGAGTTGGCAATCGGCCCGGCATGCCAGCCGTTCATCCCCGCCTCGGACGCCAGCTCGATCACGCGCTGCCGCGCTTCCTTGTCGTTCCCGGTCACCAGCACGTCGCATTCGATGCGCAACTCCGGATCCTGGAGCAGGTCAGCAGCGATGTTCTGGAACGCGGACACCACCTTTACCTCGGCCCCCAGAAAGTCCTGGGCACGCTTGCCCGCTGACCCTTCCGCAGGGAGCTGCACCGTACCGACCTTGGGCGGCATCAGAGGCACGGTCACGTCGATGAGTATCTTGCCGCTGAGATGGGTTTTGACGGTCTCGAGGGTGGAGAGCTGATGGGCAAACGGAACAGTCAGGACGACCACGTCGCCGGCCTTGGCTGCATCCGCGTTTTCCATCGCTTCGGCGGGGGTGTCCGGGCTGATGTCCGCCAGCGCGGTGACGGCTGCCTGGGCCTTCTCCAGGGTGCGCGAACCGATGATGATCCGGTGGCCAGCGCGAGACCAGCGAATGGCCAGGCCCGTGCCGAGATCACCGGTGCCGCCCAGAATGGCGATGGTTTCTTGTGCCATGAAAAACTCCCAGAAGTCGTGGGCATGCCCGTGTCGAGAAGTGTTGCCGCGGGGGACCTTCCCTAAGCGTTCCCGCGGCGAAGCGCGGCGCATTATTCCCCAAACGCAGGCGGACGGCCAATCACGCCGCACGCTTGGTTTCCCCTAGGGAGGAATTGATCAGCACTTCCCTCGGTTTGCTTGACCCGACGCGCCTGCGCTGCCGTAATCCGCATCTGACCGGGAGTCATGGGTGAGCAGAATCATGCGCGTGGGCGTCATGTCAGGTGCTGAGGCACCAATGCCATTGAGCGGGTACGTGGAGCGTGCCCGCGCTATCGAGTCTGCGGGCCTCGACGATCTCTGGATGGCGCATACGTTTTCTTTCGATGCCATCAGCGCGCTCGGATGGGTCGGCTCGCAAGTGCCCCGCATCGGCCTGGGCACTGCGGTGACGCCGACGTACCCACGGCATCCCACTGCGCTTGCCCAGCAGGCGCTGACCGCCGCGGCCATGTCCGGAAACCGGTTCACCCTGGGTATCGGGCTCAGCCACAAAGTGCTCATCGAGGACATGCTCGGGCTCTCCTATGCCCGACCTGCCGCGCACATGCGCGCGTATCTCGAGGCGCTGCTGCCCCTGCTGCAGGGCGAGCGGGTCGAGGTGAGCAACTCCGAGTACGCGGTCAAAGGCCTGCAGCTGGTGACTCCGGGCGCCGAACCGCCGCCGGTGCTCCTCGCCGCTCTCGGGCCCGCCATGCTGCGACTTGCCGGCGAACTCGCCGACGGCACCAGTCTCTGGATGGTGGGGGAGCGTACGTTGACGGAGCACATCATGCCGCGACTGCAGCGCGCCGCCGAGGTGGCCGCCCGGCCGCAGCCGAAAGTGATCCATGCCTTGCCGGTCGCTGTAGTCGCCGATCCGGACGCCGCGCGGGAGAAGGTGGCCCAGGCATTGACGGTTTACGGTCAGCTTCCGTCCTATCGGGCGATGCTCGACAGAGAGGGGGTCTCAGGCCCCGCAGACTTGGCGGTGCTTGGCGACGAAGCACTGCTGATGGCAACGCTGGATCGCTTGGCCGATCTCGGCGTCAGCCACTTCAACGCGTCCATCATGGACGTGGAAGAAGGTGCCTGGGCGCGGACGCAGACGTGCCTGGCCACCTGGTGCAGTCAACGGGCTTAGCGCCCCTCGCACGACACGACGAAGAGGGAGAGACATGAGTTCTGAAGCATTGGCAGGTGACAGCCTCGAGGGTTTGATCGCAGAGGAGGTATCCAGGGCGCGGCGTAAGGCGCGATTGTCACAGCGGGAGCTGGCCATGCGCGCCGGGTTGACCCAGGCAGCAGTGAGTCGGCTCGAGTCAGGTGATCGTCTGCCGCGACTCGAAACCCTGCTCGCACTGGCTGAGGCCAGTGGCCACGTGCTGGAAATCCGCCTGAAACGGCCGCGGCAGGCAGGTGGTGCATCCCTCCGGCGGGGCTGATGTCGGAGGCCGCGCGCCAGCCTGGAGCGCGGCCTGCCGGCTCCGAAGGGCGGGTGTCTGCCGGCGTTTTGGCGGTTTTGCGCCGCTTGTAAAGGCAACCAGCCTTCCCTGCGCGACGCGCCTTGCCACTGGACCGGCAATTACCGCAGAGCCGTGGAGAAATGAATCGGCACTTCCCTAGACGGGTAGCCTCAATCGGAGCGGTCGGTTAGCCTGCGAACACGCGGACGCACTCGCAGCCAAATGCGGACGCACTCGCAGCAGAGGAACAGGCATGGACGTACAGGGCGTGAGGGCCGTGTATAGGCGTTATGCGCGCCATTACGACTTTTATTTCGGGAAGGTGTTCCATCAGGGACGCAAACTTGCTATCGACCAGATGGGCATTCGTCCCGGCGAGCGTGTTCTCGAGGTTGGTGTCGGTACGGGGCTGTCATTGCCCGAGTACCCCGATGGTGTCCATTTGACGGGAATCGATCTATCTCCGGACATGATCAAGAGGGCTAAGACCCGCGTGGACGATCTCGAACTTCCGGACGTGGCCCTGCTGGAAATGGACGCCAGCGCCATGGATTTCTCGGACGCGAGCTTTGATCACGTGGTGGCCATGTACGTGCTCTCCGTCGCGCCGGAACCCGAGCGCGTGATCGCTGAGATGCGGCGCGTATGCAAGCCGGGAGGACGCCTTTACATCGTCAACCATTTCCGCAACCCGAATCCGGTGGTCAGTACGTTCGAGCGCGCGATCTCGCCGCTGTCGCGCCTGCTTGGATTTCGCCCTGATTTCGCCCTCGACGAGTTCGTCGAGCGTAACGACCTCGACGTGGTCGAGACCCAGCCGGTGAACCTGTTCGGATACTGGACTCTGCTCACCACCGCCAGGGATCCCGTTGCGCACAGTACGCCGAGCGCCGACCTTGAGCGTACGGTCCGGAGTCACTGAATGAGCCAATCAGTCCGCGACCAGTTGTTGAAGCTGGGGCTGGCCGACGAACGCAAATTGTCGGAAGCCAAGCGTCAGGATCGTGCTGGTGCCCGCAAAGCGAAGAAGGCACGCAAATCAAAACCCCGCAATGCGGAAGCGACGGGCGCCGGTGCGGAGCCGGAAAACACCCGCTCGCGCGCGGAAGCTGCACTCAAACAGCGCGCCGAGCGCGACCGGGAAGCATCCCGCAAACGTCGTCTCAACGAGGAGCGCAGCGCGCGGAAGGCGCAGATCGCTCAGATCATCGATCGGCGGCGTGAACCCCGTTCGAAGGGAGAGATCCCCTACAACTTCGTTCATGGCAAGAAGATCAAGCGCATCTACGTGACCCAGGCGCTGCTCGAAGGCTTGAGTGGTGGTCATATGGGGGTCGTGCGTACTGGTGAGCGCTTCGAGGTGGTGCGTCGTGAGATCATCGAGCGCCTGCAGGAGATCGATCCGAATTGCGTCGTCTCGCTGCATGATTTGCGCAGCGAAAGCGACGCGGACGACCCTTACGCGGACAAGCCGATTCCCGATGATCTCATGTGGTGATCAGTGAATCCTTCAGCCTGGGGGTAGCGATGATGTGCGCATGGTCCTGAAGGAGAGAAGGGCATGACAAGGGCGAACGCGGATACGGTAGAACTGGCACCTGCGACGCCGGATCATCCTGGGCTCGTGGCGGAACTGATCCATGCCACGGAGCCTCACATCTTCGGCTATCTCCACGATCACGACATGCACCTGGTCCGGAGTCATCTCGGCTACCAATGGCAGCAGCCCGACAGCCTGTTCTCGCACCGATTCTGCACGGCAGCGTTACTCGGCGAGGAGCTGATGGGTATCGAACTTGGTTTCGATGTTGTCCAGCAACAGGCGGCGGCCGGTCCCATGGTGGCCTATGCCGAGGCCCACATGAGCGAGGCGCAGTTCGCTCATTTCGCCACCTGGTTCGACTATGGGCGCTTTGTCCTGCCGTCGGTTCCGGATGACGCCTGGTACCTGCAGCACCTGGCGGTGGTACCCGCAGCACGTGGCCGTGGTGTGGGCGAGCGCCTGCTGGCGAATGCCATCGAACGCAGTCGGCAGGCCGGATACGGCCGGATACACCTGGATGTCTACGCGGCGAATCCGGCTGTACGCCTCTATGAGCGAGGTGGTTTCGAGGTCATCGTGGAGACGCTGGTGCGGCCGCTGGAGCAGCACGGCATTCCGTTGCACTGGCGCATGGAGCGGAAGCTTTAGCCCGCCCCCGTGGTGTCACGGGTCGCGAGATTGGAGTCCCGGGCAGACCGCTACGCATCCTGTCCGCTGCCCGTCGTTCAGGACGCCGGCCGATCTGCCCGGGACGGATTACAGGCTAGGGTGTGGGCGAGTCCGCCACCTTGATCCAGATCAGCAAAAGCCCGGTTTCTCCTCGGCCGAGGTCATAGCCACCGCAGTCGTACCATGCGGTCTATGGCGTCCTGGATCGCCGACTCCCCGAGCATGGCGTCGAGCGCGAAGGTTTCGCGTCCATCGAGGTAGCGCTGAACGTTCGGCAGCAGTCGGCGCACCGCCCGGCCGAGATCGGCTTCCACGGGTGCAATGATGGCGAGCATCGGGTCGGGGCCGCGCGGCAGACTCAGGTGGTCGAAGCCCATGATCCTGGAAATGATCCTGCCCAGCCCGCTGCGACGGCGCATATGGCCGATACCCCAGTGGTTGATGTGGTGCATCAGAGGCATTCGGCTGGTGTCGAGTCGACCCCGCTCGAACAGGCGTCGGAAGCCAACCTCCACCAGTTCGCGAGCAAGAAGTCGGGGAAACTGATTGTTGTCCACCCACCCGACACAGCTGAAATCCGGATTGAGCAGAAAATCCACGGGTGCGAAAAATGGTTCGTACTCGTGATAACCGAGTCGAGCGAGGTTGTCCCGTATCCCTGGATGGCCGATGCGGCTCAGTGCAGGGATGGGTGGCAGGCCGATGCGCTGGTACACCACTTGCGCGAGGCTGGTGCAGCTTACGTACAGGGGGTCAGGATCACAGGTGTAGAAGTTGTAGCCCCGGGCCTGGGCAATGGCGTCATGCGCTGCCGCGCTTACTTCGTCGCCGTGTTCGGGCAGGATGTCGCGATGCCGATACACCTCCGCGTAGGCCACGTAGCGTGCATTCAGGAAAACGTTCAAGGGCACGGCCCGCAACCCTTTCTCGTAGGTCTCGACTACGGCTGGAAAACGCTTGCCATCGGCGCTGAGCACCGCGAATACGGCGGCATGGGGACAGTAACCCTTGGGCTCGCTGAGCGAGGTGTATACGGAGTTGCCGTCGAGGTTGACGTTGGCGAGCAGGATGTCCCCAGGCTGCAGTTCCAGGCCCCGATAGCGCACCCGATTGCCCTCGAACGCGTACTCCGCGAAGCCGTCAATCTGCTGCCACTTGCTGAAGGGCCAAGCGCTGGCGCGGTTGACCTTGATCTTCAGATCCATGTCGGGGCCGGCGAGCAGATGGTGTTCCGGCGCATCCGGCAGCCGCAGGCCCTGGTTGGCGAATACGGCGCCGAGCAGGGATCGATCCTGGAGTACGGCTGCGAGCCGCTGACGCTGGCGGTTATCAAGATAGAGGTTGAGTGCCGCTAAGTTGCTGACGAGCTGGATGGGATCGAGTCGGCCTCGCGCCGACTCCTGCTCGGCGGCGTTGAGCAGCCGCTCGAGTACCCGTGCCCGCCAGTGGGACTTGGCCAGCTTGGCGCCGAGGACGGCACGAGCGTCGCCCTCAGCGCGCGGAAAGTCCAGGTAGGCCTGGTTGTTGTCTGCGATGTGCTTGCCGAGTTCCATGGGACAGGCGGTGGCGGGGAGCACCGGATGAAAGGCGGTCATGGGAGAACCTCTGCCGGGTTTCACGCATCGGGCGTAGGCGGGGCCGATGGGCGGGCAAAAACGCGATGCGCCGATGATAGCGGCGAGGCGCAGAAAAAAAAGCCCGCAGCGGTTTCGGGCCTTGTCAGGAGAGAGAGCGGTCAGGCGGCCCGACTGGAGAGAGATGGCGAGTCAGGCGCCTGTTGGTCATCGATCCACTGGCCAGAGGTCGATGGTGGGGAGGTGGGGTCTGCGCGTGTGATCCGATCGGGGGAGGCTTCATCCGGATCAGCCAGCAGGACGGTTCGCAGACCACCAAGGTTCAGTGCATCAGCAATGCCGACCCAGGCATCAAAACTGTCCGCGAGCCAACCACCGATCACCGGGAAGCGCTCGAGAGCGTCCTGAGGTGACGTTGGATCTGCCGGATTGCGTTGCATCGTATCGGCCTCACTGCGGTTGGATGTCTATTCCTGGACCCATTGTGGTCCAAGTTAACGAATCAAATATTGCGCCAAGTCCTGCCGGACGCTCTTCCAGTGCTGAGCCAAGCGCCCCGCGAGTCTTTGGCTGAGAAGAAAAGGCCATATTAATCATGGCCCTAGCTTCTTCTCCTGGTCTGCCTCGGGCGCTGCAGCGAAGTCCGTGGCAGCGCATACCGTCGCGCCGTCGCGGCGATCTGCGACGCGCAGGAACGATGCTTCGTGGCGCATTGTGCAATGGACGCGCACCAGGACGATGCAGCGGCGGGGAGTATAGCGGAATCCTGGCCGCTGTCACGGGGCAGTCCCGATTGCTCAGTTTGCGGCCAGAATCGTGAAGCCTGCGCCGACTGCCAGGATCACCATGGCCCATGCCACAAGGCCCAGATAGGCGGGCCACCAGGCTCGCTGCAGACCGCTCCGGTCGAAGGTGGGCGCAGGTTGGCGCGGACGGGCGCCTGCCGATGCAAGGATCAGGGCGGTTGCGCTGGTGACGACGAAGCCGGTCACGTTCCACCATAGCCATGAGATGTCCGGGTGAAAGAGCCAGAGCCAGATGTTGACTGCGAAGCCGGCTGCGAGGCCGCAGAGGACGCCGAACTCCCGCGTTCGGCGGGTCAGCAGGCCCAGCAGGAAGACCGCCAGCAGCGGGCCGTTGATGAGTGAGCCGATCATGTTGATCGCCACGAGCACCGAGTCAGCAATGGTCTCGACGAGAAACGCCATGCCTACGGTCAACAGGCCCCAGGCGACCGTCAGCAGCTTGGCCAGCAGGAACTCACGGCGCTCGGGCAGTGGCTTGGAACGAAAGCGCCTTACGAGGTCTTCCATGGTGGTGGCGGACAAGGCGTTCAGCACCGAGTCCAGTGATGACATGGCCGCAGCAAACAGGCCCACCATAACCAGTCCGACCAGACCTGGAGGAAACTGTTCGAACACGAACTGCGGCACGGCGAGGTTGTAGTTCGGAGCCTGCTCACCGCCTCCGGTGTCCCGCAGCGGCAGGCGTTCGACGAAGCCCGGGTCGGCGGTCGCGTAGGCCGCGAGGCAGACGCCGAGCAGGCAGTAACTCAGCACCAGAGGAAAGCGCAGGAGGCCATTGAGAAGCAGTGCGCGATTGCCGTCCGCCACGGTCCGGGACGCCAGCAGGCGCTGGGTCTGGCTCTGGTCGCAGCCGTAGTAGCTCACGTAGAGGAACAGCCCCCCGATGAGCATGGGCCAGAACGCGTAGTCATGCCCATCACCCCATCCGGTGTGATTGAAGTCCAGACTCGTCAGGCGTTCTGCGGGAACCGTACTGACGACGGCCCTGACCCCGCCGAGGGCGTCGACCGCAACCCAGATCGCCAGCAGGATGGCGCCGCTGAGGACAATGAGCTGAATCACGTCGCTGACGATGACGGCGCGCAGACCACCGATGGCGTCGTAGATGATGGTCACGGCCGCAAGCAGCAGTACGGCCGTGAGAAAGTCGGTTTCCAGGCAGACCGCAAGCACTAGGCCGATTCCGTACACGGTGACGCCGGTAGCGAAGGCTCGGACCAGCTGGAACACCAGGGACATCACGATGCGGGTCGTAAGGCCGAAGCGTTGTTCCAGATAGGCGTAGACGGAAACCAGACGGAGCTGGCGCAGGGTAGGGAGAATCAGCGCCATGATCACGATCATGGCCAGGGGTACCGCAAGCTCGTACTGCAGCCACAGCAACCCGCCGCCGACGGAGAATGCGACGAACGCCGGGGCCCCGAGAATACTGTTGGTGGAACACTGGGTCGCCATGGTCGACAGGGCTATGCTGACCGGGCCCGAGCGATTGCCTGCAAGGTAGTAGTCACGCCGATCGCGCTGGCCGCGGGCGATGTACACGGCGAGCAGGATCATGCCCGTGAGATAGACGATCACGACCCACCAGTCGAGGTGGGTCATGTTTATGTCCGATGCCGAAGTCGAGCTCACGTTGCTGTGAACCTGGGGTTCGCTACAGCAGCGCGATCTGCCACGATTACCGACACCTTGCGCGGCTGTGGCAACATGAACCCGAGCGTGGACGGGAGCCATGTCACCCTGGCAAGGCCGACGAACGGGATCCACGCGCGCGTGGGTCGCTTGGGTATTGATGTGGAAGAAACGACTTGAATCTCCAAGGCCCCAATCTCGAAGTCTCGCGTACCGGTTTCGCGCAGCGGGTGCACGCGCTGCGGAATCTGCTTGCGCAGATCTATGGTGCCGATGCGGGCGCGGATGTCCTCCATACCATCCTCGAGACCATTGCCGAATGCCGGAACTCCCTGCCGGATGGCATACGTCCGCAGCAACTGCGGCCGGGGCGCTGGTCTGCCGAAGACGTGGTGCTCGTCACTTACGGCAACACGCTCTCGCAGCCGGACGAAGCGCCGCTTGCCACGCTGCACCGCTTCCTCGGAAGCCGGCTCGAGGGGGTGGTGAATGCGGTGCATGTGTTGCCGTTCTTTCCATTCAGCTCGGACGATGGCTTCTCGGTCATCGACTTCTACAGCGTCGATCCGGCACTGGGCGACTGGTCGGACATCAGCGCCCTGAGCCAGGACTTCGCCTTGATGGCAGATCTGGTCATCAACCATGTTTCCCGGGAAAGCCTGTGGTTCATGGATTTCGTCAACGATCGTGAACCCGGTCGCGGCTTCTTCCTTGCACTGGAACCGGGCACGGACCTGACCCGGGTCGTGCGACCCCGAAACACGCCGCTGCTGGTGCCGATACACACCTACCGTGGCCTGCGTCACGTCTGGGCCACGTTCAGCGAGGATCAGATCGATCTCGATTTTAGCCAGCCGCGCGTGCTTGCGGAGATGGTGCGAGTGCTCTGCCACTATCTGCGCGCCGGTGCACGGATGGTGCGCCTGGATGCCATTGCCTACCTCTGGAAGGAGCTTGGAACACCTTGCATTCACCATCCCAACACCCATGCGGTGGTGTGCATATTGCGTCTTGTGAGCGAGCTGTTGTGCCCTCCGGATGAGGATCCGGTGGTTCTCGTCACCGAAACCAATGTTCCCCATAGTGAGAACGTCAGTTACTTCGGCGCCGGTGACGAGGCGCACATGGTCTACCAGTTCTCGCTGGCGCCGCTGGTGCTGCACGCCCTCGTGCGAGGGAGCAGCCGTTATCTGATGCAGTGGGGCGCGGTGCTGGAGCCACCGCCTCGCGGCTGCACCTTCCTCAACTTCATCGCGTCCCACGACGGAATCGGCCTGCGGCCGGCGGAAGGCCTTGTCCCCGAAGAGGACCTGCGAGGACTGGTGGAGCTGATGCACGAATTCGGCGGCTTCGTCAGCATGCGTATGCTGGCAGACGGCACCCAGCGGCCCTATGAGATCAATATTTCCCTGTTCGATGCGCTGCGGGGAACGTTTGCGGGCGAGGATCACTGGCAGGTGGAACGCTTCCTGTGCAGCCAGGCGATTGCAATGAGCCTGCAGGGTGTTCCGGCGCTCTACATACACAGCCTGCTGGCGACGCCGAACGATCTCGAAGGCGTCGACCGCAGCGGTCGTACGCGTTCGATCAACCGCAGACAGTGTCAACTCGAGGACGTGGATGCGCTGCTTGGGGATCTGCGCACGCCCACGGCGCGGGTGTTCGGGGCGTTGACTGCGCTGCTGCGGTTGCGGCGCACGCTGCCGGCGTTTTCTCCTGATGCGAGGCAGCGCTTCGTCCCGCTCGGAGACAGCTGGGTGACCCTGGTCAGGGGTGATGGCGTCGATGCGGTTGCTGTAGTGATCAACGTGACCGCAGGTACCAAGCATCTTGATGCAGCCGCCCTCGGTGCACTTGGCTGCGCTGAGCTGGTCGTGGACCGGATTCGCGACCAGGCCTTCGCCATTGTCGACGGGATCGATGTGGCGCCTTATCGCTGTCTCTGGCTGCAAGGCTACGCTGCCTGATCAGAGGGCGCGCTGCGCGACCACCCGCAGACTGGAACGGGCCTCCCGATAGTCCTGGTCGACGGCGGCGTGAAGCTGATCGAAGATGTCCGGCAGGGCGCTTCGGACCCGGTTCCAGCTGGGGATGAAGGGCGTTTCCTGAGGCTTGTCGAGAAAGATCTCCCCCGCAGTGAGGATGTTGGCGGCAAACAGCTCCACCGCCCGCTCCTCCTTGTCGCGATCTAGAGTCAGGCCGTTGATGAGAGCGTCGTTGTAGTAGCTCTGCACGAAGTCGAGAGCCATGCGGTAGTAGGTCGCCTTGATGGTGCGGATCGTACCCATGTCGAACACTTCCCCCGTGGTCGCGAGCTTGCGGAACAGAGCCTTAGCGATATCCGTGCTCATGCGGGCAAGGCCTGCGCCCGGGTCGTCTACTGAAAGCGGTTGATGTTTGTGGTCGTAGTTGTCTGCAATGTCCACTTGGCATACCTGTTGACTGCCGTAGTTGCGGAATATCTCGGAGAGAACGCCGATCTCGAGTCCCCAGTCGCTGGGTATGCGCAGGTCGCGCAGAACGTCCACCTGCATGGAGAATTCGCCTGCCAGCGGATAGCGGAAGCTGTCCAGGTACTCGAGGAAGGGGTTGTGGCCGAGGACCTGCCTCAGCGCACGACTCAGCGGAGTCACGAGCAGGCGACAGACACGGCCATTGAGTTGTCCGGATGCAACCCGCGGGTAGTAGCCTTTGCAGAAAGCGTAATTGAACAGTGGGTTCACAACTGGATAGATCAGCCGAGCCAGCATGCGGCGGTCGTAGGTGAGGATGTCACAGTCGTGCAGGGCGACGGCCTGGGCGATGCCGGAGGCCTGAATGTAGCCGAGGCAGTACCAGACGTTGCGTCCCTTGCCGAGTTCCATGGGCGCGAGCCCACGCTCGGCGAGACTGGCGTCGATCGCCGCAAGGCGCGGACCGTCGTTCCACAGGATTCGATGGTGCTGTGGCAGGCGGCCGAAATACCGCACCGCATGGCGGTACTGCTCCTCGTTGGCGCGGTCGAGTCCGATCACGATTTGACTGAGGTAGGGCACCTTGGCCAATTCATCGACGATGTGGCCCAGTGCGGGGCCCTCGAGTTCGGAAAACAGACTCGGGAGCACCAGCGCCATGGGACGGTGGCGGGCGAACTGGACCAGTTCGGATTCGAGATCCTCGAGGGGGCGATGGGCGAGTTGATGCAGGGTGGTGATGATTCCGTTCTGAAAGAAATCACTCATGTCTCGCCTCCAGGGTCCTCGCGCAGCAGGCGCTCGATGCATTGTTGCCATCCGGCAGGTCCCGGCAACGGAGAGCGGATCACGCCTTCGCGGCGCTTGAGCGGCATCCAGCTTGCGTCCGGCCGGCGGATCACGACGGCCAGATCCGCCAGTTGCAACATTTCTGCATCGTTGGGGCTGTCGCCGGCTGCGATGACGCGATAACGCACGTCCGGATGGGCAGCGGTGAAGCGGCCGACCAGTTCCCGCATGGCCTCAGCCTTGTCGATACGGGGCATGATGTGAAGGAAGCGGCCGCCGCTGACCGCGCGCAGGCCTGCGCGCTCGAGTTCCGCAATGAAGTCCTGGCGAATCGCTTCGGAGCCTTCCCATACTCCAGGTTCCGAGCCGTGGCGCTGTCGGGCGCGCTGAGCGGCGATTTCATCGAGTCCGGTGAGGGTGGCGACCTCTCTTGCCGTCATGTCGCCGAAGCCACGGAACGGAAACTGATGACGTTCACGCAGGCGCGTCAGCGTGGCGCGGATCTCGGCATACGTCGGGCCGAAATGTTCGATTCGCAGGGGCGCTTGCGGGTTCGGGGTGGCGTTGTTGCGAAAATAATCTTCCGGGAGTGCGAGGCCGGCGCCATTCTCGAAGATGAGCGGATCGCTGATGTCCATGGCGCGTCGGAGCAGCCGCATTTCGGCGAGGGTCTTGCTCGACGTCAGGATGAGCGGAATGCCTCGTTCCCGGATCTCGGCCAGGATGGGACGGGCGTCATCGAAGCGATAATGCTCATCGAGCAGCGTGCCGTCGAGGTCTGTGAAGATGAGGAACTGCGTCCTCATGGCCACCGCCCTGCGTGCGATATCCACGGATCAACGCTCCGCCGAGCCCTTGCGGGCAATAGCGGGGTGCAAGCAGAACCCGTGCCACGTCCCACAGCCACCGGGAGCGCCCCGAGGCGCCGGAATACAGCGCTTGCGGATTGTTTTGTATGATCCAGGCTTGTGCCTGACTGCCGCGTTGCACCAAAGAGGTGCGCGATCTGCGGGGCCTTGGCTTCAGGCTGCTGCAGCACGGTTCATAGCGTCCACCGCGGGCAGCACGTGCTCGATCAACTGACGGGTCTGGTCGAGCATGTCTTCGGTGTCCGCCGCCATCGGACGCAGGATGAACTTGTGTGCGCCGGCAGCATGGTAGTCGCGCAGGCGTTCGATGACCGTTTCGGCGTCGCCGATGGCCACGAAGGGCAAGGCATCCTTGCCGAGGCGCTTTTCGAGGGTATTGAGATAGCCGCGCGATACCGGGTCGCCGGGTCCCCCGAAACGGAATCCAAAGCCTGCGCCGAAGTGATCCTCATCGATGTGCCGGCCGAGTTCGGCGGCGCGTGTCTTGATTGCGGCGATCACGGGCCGAATCTGCTCCGGAGTGTCGAGCCCTGCCTGCCAGCCGGTCCCCCAGCGGGCGCTGCGCTCCACGGCAGCATCAGCGGACCCTCCAACCCACAGCGGCATAGGATCCTGGATCGGCCGTGGCGAGATGGAGGCGCCGCGGTATTGATAGAAGCGGCCGTCGAAGTCCACCTCCTGTTCCCGCCACAGGCGAGCGATGAGTTCGAGTCCCTCGTTGGTGCGCTGGCCGCGTCCGCGCGTGGGTACGCCTCGCGCGGCATAGTCACTGCCCAGAGCGCTGCCGACAGCGAATGCGGGCAGCAGGCGACCGCCGGAAAGCACGTCGATCGTGGCGCACTGCTTCGCCATCAGGAACGGGTCGCGCAGACCGAGAGACGCCACGTTCATGCCGAATTTCATGCGCCGCGTGGCGCCGGCAAGGGCCGCCATGACGCTCATGCATTCCAGGTTGGGCTCGCGGCCCACCAAGCGGTCGGACTGCCAGATCGAGTCGATTCCGCCTGTTTCGCACAGGTCCACCCAGCGCCAGAAGCCGGGCCCGTCCGCGAACGGGAAATTTCCGATGCCGATACCGGCGCTGATTGTCATGACTGCTCCCATGCGGCTGACGTGTGATGCGCGAACGAGGCAATCGAAGCATGCTCCGTCGCAGGTGGCAACCGGCGCCCCTGGCCGCCCCTCGATGCGGTTAGAATGTCGCTGTGCAGCTGCTCTGAGGTCTGCCGGTTCGCTGGAACGAGCGTGTTGGCGACCCGGGTCGATCATGACTCCGACGGGCGTCGAATCGACCGTCAAAAGGGCGCTGCCGGTCATCAGCCGGGAACCCACCGGCTTGCGTCGATCGACTACGGGATACCGTGCACATGCAGGTGGATGACAGCGAACTCAAACGGGCGGGCCTGAAAGTCACAGTGCCGCGTTTGAAAATTCTTGAGATCCTCGAACGAGCGGATCCACGTCACATGTCGGCGGAGGACGTTTACCGCAAACTCGTGGAGGCCGAAGAAAGTATCGGCCTGGCGACCGTCTACCGCGTCCTGACACAGTTCGAGGCGGCTGGACTGGTCGAGCGGCACAATTTCGACGACGGCCATGCGGTCTACGAGATGGCCTCTGACGACCACCACGACCACATGGTGGATGTGGATACTGGCAGAGTGGTCGAGTTCTACGACGAGCGCATCGAAAAACTGCAGCGGGATATCGTGGACAAACACGGCTTCGAACTGGTGGACCACAACATGGTGCTGTTCGTCCGCCGGTCGCAGAAGCGCTCGTGAGGTGCCCAACGTAATGGCAGGCCTGCGTACCTCCATCGCCATCGGTGCAGCAGACTCCGGCCGCAAACGCGGGTTCGAGGACGTTGTGCGCTTCGTTCAGGAAGCGGAACGTCTCGGCGTCGACGACGTCTGGTCGGCGGAAGCCTGGGGTCAGGATGCGATCGCACCACTGGCATGGGTCGGCGCGTGTACGGAGCGGATCCGGCTTGGAACGGGCATCATGCAGATCTCCGCACGGGTTCCGGCCATGACCGCCATGACGGCGATGACGATGGCATCCCTGTCCGGTGATCGGTTCGTGCTGGGCCTCGGCGCCAGTGGTCCGCAGGTCGTCGAGGGCCTCCACGGGCGACCCTTCCGGGCGCCGTTGGAGCGCATGAAAGAGACGATCGAGATCGTTCGACTCGCGTTTTCAGGCCAGAAGATCGAGTACCACGGGCGCCACCACAAGTTGCCGCTGCCCGGAGGTGAAGGCAAGCCCTTGCGCCTGTCACAGCCCGCGAACACGGCCATTCCGATTTATCTTGCCACTCTGGCGCCGAAGGCTTTGGAACTGACCGGCGCCATGGCAGACGGTTGGCTCGGCACCTCCTTCACGCCAGAAGGTGCCGAAGCGCACCTCGGTCCGCTGCGCAAGGGGGCGGAGGCTGTCGGCAGAAGTCTTGCGGATCTGGATCTGCAGGCCGGTGGCGTGGTGGGTTTCGGCGATCCCGAAGCGATGGCGGAACCGCTGAAACGGCAGCTCGCTTTCACCCTTGGAGCAATGGGCTCGGCGAAGACGAACTTCTACAACGACGCGTTCAAGCGCGGCGGCTGGGAAGAGGATGCCGTAGCCGTACAGGCACTCTGGGTTGCGGGCAAGCGGGACGAGGCTGTGGCGCGGGTGCCGACGGAAATGGTGCTGCAGGCCAACCTGCTCGGCGACGAGAGCATGGTGAAACAGCGGCTCACGGCGTTCCGTGACGCGGGCATCACGACGCTGCGCTTGAGCCCGCTGGGCGCTGATGACCACGCCCGCCTCGATACCCTCGGCAAAACCCTCGACCTGCTCCCCTGATCCCGGCGCCACGCTGATCGGCGCGTCCGCTTTGCGGACACGCTCTCCCACTGCGCCACGCCAGAATCGTGTGATGCGTCAGTGGGAGAGCGTGCAACGAAGCTGTGCTGTTGCCCGCCATCCTTGGCGGGCACCCTCCGGGCGCGCTTCGCGCGACCGGATCTGCTCCCGGCAGATCCGTCCGATCGCGGACTGCGCAGGATTCGAGCGGGGGGCTACTGCTTGCGGCCGCGCTCCTGGATGGCTGCACGGCGCGCGGCGACGGCATCGGCGGTGACCTGCGTCTGCATGTGCTCGCGGCTGGCCGCATGTTCGATGGCCATGCCCTCGCCGAGGGTGGAACTCCAGCCGTCATTCATGATCCGCAGCATCGTCTCCCGTGTCGTGCGGTCCGTACTGAGGATGTCCCGTGCAAGACTGCGTGCCGTGTCGATGAGCGCGTCGGGTGCGACCACGCGATTGATCATGCCCCATTCGTAGGCGCGTTCCGCGGTCAGGAAATTACCAGTGAGGGACAGCTCCTTGGCTCGTGGCAGACCGATCAGTCTCGGCAGTCGTTGGGACAGGCCCCAGCCCGGGACCACGCCGACCCGCGCATGGGTGTCAGCGAACTTAGCGTCGCTGGAACAGATGAGGATGTCGCACATCAGTGCCAGCTCGAAGCCGCCGGTGATGGCGTAACCGTTGATGGCGCCGATGATGGGCTTGGGGTAGTCCGCGAGGGCCGCGCCGAGATCAGTATCTTCCGCATTCCCGCCGGCTGCGGTGCCACCCTCCGTCTCGCCTCCGAGTTCCTTGAGATCGAGTCCCGCAGTGAAAGCTCGGCCGGCACCGGTGAGGATCACGACCTCGGTGGCCGCGTCTGCGGCCAGCGTGCGAAAGGCTCGGACCAGGGCCTGCCGCATGCCGGTGGACAGGGCGTTCAGGGCATGCGGCCGATTCATGGTCACCAGCGTGACCCCCGCGTCGTGCTCGGTGAGCACCAGCTCCCGCCCGCTCATGCGAGACCCCCGCGAATGCGGTCCGGTGACAGCGGCCGGCTCGCCTCGACGCTGTGCAGGAAGTGACCGATGCGGGCCACGATCGTCGGCACCAGGCTTTCTGGAAGATCGTGGCCCATGTCCTTGACGATCTCGAGCTCGGCCCCGGGAATGGCGCGCGCGATAGACTCGCCTGCTGCCAGCGGTACCAACGGATCGGCATCGCCATGGATGACCAGCGTCGGCAGTTCCACCTGCCCGAGCCGCTCGACGCGACTGCCATCGGCGACGATGGCAGCGAGTTGGCGAGCGAACCCCTGAGGACTCACCATGCGGTCGACCGCGTCCGCAGCGAGCCGACCCATGCCTTCCGTTCTGGACGGATAGCGCTCACCTCCGATCACGTCCCACATGGCCTGCTGATACTGGATCAGGCTTTCGCGATCCGTTGCTGGAGGCGGCGTCACAAGGACGGCGGCGGCCTCCGGCGCGGGCGGCGGCAGCGCCGGATCACCCGTGGAAGACATGATGGCAATCAGACTCCGCAGGCGCTCGGAATGACTGATCGCCAAGTGCTGGGCGATCATGCCGCCCATGGAGACGCCGAGGATGTGGGCGTCCTCGATGCCCAGATGATCCAGCAGCGCAATCGCGTCCGCCGCCATGTCGGCCAATGCGTAAGGGGCCTCGACTGCTTGCCCGGAAGCCATTGCTGTCAGCATGGCGGCGGCATCCACCTGACCGAGTGCGTCGAGTTGCTCGCTCAGGCCCATGTCCCGATTGTCCATGCAGACCACCCGCAGGCCTCGTTCCGCCAGACCTTGGATGAATGCCGGTGGCCACTGCACGAGTTGACAGCCGATGCCATGCAGCAGCAGCAGCGGTGGATCGCTGCGGGCGCCGAACTGTTCGAAGCAGAGGTTGATTCCGTTGCCCGTAAAGGTTGGCATGTTCGGTTCCTTGAGGTGGGTCAGGTCACGTCCGCCCGAGGTTGTCACGGCATTGGCCGTTATACCGATTGCGTTCCGAGGCAAGCAAGCAGGTTGCGGCCAGCCATGCTCAGCGCGCAGCGAGCCGGCTGCGTGCAAGCGCGACGGCGGTGTCCTCGGCCAGCGCATTTGTGGCCTGTGCGCGTTGGAGGATCTCAGCCACCGTGTTGCCGATCCTGTCCACGCGACTTGCGATACTGGCGGCATCGAGCCCCTTCCACGCGAGCGCTGCGTGGATGACGCCGCCGCTGTTGATGACGAAATCGGGAACATAGAGGATCCCGCGCGTTGCCAGAGCAGAGGCCACGCCGGGATGGGCGAGCTGGTTGTTCGCTGCGCCGGCGATAATGCGGCACTGTAGCGTCGGCAGGATCATATCGTCGAGCACGCCGCCGAAAGCGCAGGGCGCGAGGACGTCGCAGGGCGCTGCAAGGATCTCGCCCGGATGGATCGCGCGGGCACCGGTGGCAGCTGCAACCGCCTGGGCCTGGCGCGCATCCACATCCGCCACCAGCAGCTCCGCACCTTCCGCTGCGAGCAGCTCGGCAAGCGCAGCACCGACATGCCCCACGCCCTGAATGGCGATGCGCACGCCCTCGAGCCCTCGTCCGAGGAGTGCGTCGACAGCCGCGCGAATGCCATGCGTCACGCCACGTGCGGTATGTGGCGACGGGTCACCTTCTTCGCCGCTGCATCCGGAAACGAAGCGTGTTCCGGTGGCGATGGCGTCCATGTCTTCGGTCTGGGTCCCGGCGTCCATGGCGGTGACATAGCGTCCGCCCAGCGTATTGACTGCGCGACCGAAGGCAGCGAAGAGCGCGCGGCGTTCGAACGTGTGCAGCGGGTAACGGAGCACCGCCTTGCCGCCTCCGAACGGGATGCCGGCGAGCGCGTTCTTGAGCGTCATTCCTTCCGCGAGGCGGCAGGCATCTGCTTCGACCGCTGCGCCGTCGGGATAGGGGCGAAAGCGGCAACCACCAAAGGCAGGCCCGAGGGTCAGGTCGTCGATGGCCACCACGGCATCGAGACCGGTCGCGGCGTCCTTGAAGCGGTGAAGTTCCAGCGGCTTCGTTATGGCGGTCATGTATCGATCCTCCCGGTGGGGATTGCACCAGGGTTGGAGGCGGGACGCGAGTAGCCGCGACAGGCATGGTGCGCTCGTCTATCCTCTCGCGCCATGTCTGCCGCTGCACCCGCCCAATCTCGTCGCCTCATCGCGCTGCTTGCTGCGGTCACCGCGACCGGCCCACTCGCCATGCAGATCTTCCTGCCAGCGCTGCCCGCGGTGCAGGCAGATTTCGCCATTGGTGCGAACGTGGTGCAGCTCACGCTCAGCCTGTCGCTGCTGGCCATCGCGTTCTCGACCCTTGCCTACGGCCCGCTCTCGGACCGCTTCGGCCGCCGCCCCGTCCTCCTGGTCGGCCTGGCCCTGTTCCTGGCGGGTACGCTCGTTTGTGCCCTCGCTCCTAATATCGGGATTCTGATCGCCGGCCGCATCGTTCAGGCGTCCGGGGGGGCGGCCGGCATGGTGCTGGCGCGGGCGGTGGTCCGGGATCTGTGGGGCCATGACGAGGCCGCAGCAGTGATCGCGCGGCTGACGATGGTGATGGTGGTCGCACCCATGGTGGCTCCGGCTATCGGTGGCGCCTTGACGGACGTCTTCGCCTGGAGAGCCGTGTTCTGGTTTTCGGCGTTTGCAGGCGTGCTGATCGCATTCTGGACGGCGCTGCGGCTGCCGGAATCTCACCTCCAGCGGGGCCATGCCGAGGGCATGCGGGGCATGCTGCGCGGCTTCGCCCATCTGCTGGGTTCCGGCCGTTTCTGCGGCTATGTGGCCCACACTGCGTTCTCGTCCATGATCTTCTTCGCGTTCATCAGCGGCGCACCGTATTTGATGGTCAATGTCCTGGAGCGACCGGCCACCGAGTATGGACTGTGGTTCATGGCCGCCTCGCTGGGTTTCATGCTGGGCAACTTTCTCGCCATCCGGACGTCCGGGCGCTGGAGTCTGCAGGGCCTGATGCTCACCGGCAGCCTGCTGTCGCTGCTCGGGGTCGCCCTCAGCGGCGGTCTGGTCGCCATGGGCCATCTCAGCCCCATGGGACTGTTTCTGCCCATCACCCTTACCATGGTTGGCAACGGGCTTGCGATGCCCAACGCTCAGGCCGGCGCGCTCAATGTCTTTCCCCATCGTGCCGGGACGGCGAGTGGCTTCAGCGGTTTCGCGCAGATGATGCTTTCCGCCGTTGCGATTCAGGCGGTTGGGCAGCTCCACAACGACACCGCCTGGCCGATGCTCGCATTCATGGGGCTCGGTGCCTTCGGGGCGCTCATCGCCATTATTGCCGTGGCGAGACTTGAGAAAAGGTTGGCGGGAGCCCGCGCGGCGGAGCGGCAAGCGTCCCTGCACGGAGGCTGAGGGCTGCGAGCTAGGCGGTCAGAGCGTCGAAAGCGCTGCCCTTGTCGCCCGCGACGTCCCGTGCTGTCATTCACGGCTTGGTCATAGGAAGGATCATCCGATGCAAGGCTTGGCTGGGAAGCCGGCAGACGACGCGGTCTGGCTCCGCGTGGAGGCCGCCGGCATCGAGCTGGCGGAGGCCGGCCAGCGCCTGCTGGCTGCAGGCGGAACGGGCCTCAACGGGCGTGACGTGCACGCCCTGCGGGTGATCTGCAAACGCCTGCGGGCGCTCTGGCGCATGCTCGAAGCTGATTTCACTGCAGATGTGACCCGGCCTCCGGAGCGCGCCCTGCGTGACGTGGCGCGGATGCTGGCGGGCCAGCGGGAAGCGTCCGTTAGGATCAAGACGCTGGCGAGACTTGCCCGCAAGGCCGATTCGCCGCGCAAGCAGGCACTGGCTGGAAGGTTCGGAGTGGCGCTGGCCAGTGTCCTTGAGACGTCGGCAACGCTGTGTACTCCAGAGCCTCAGATGCGGGCTGTCTTCGCCGACCAGATCCAGCGCTTGCGCGCCCTTGGTCCGCCGCCGACGACGATGACCCTGGCGGCCGGAATCACTGACAGTATGCGGCGGGCCCGTAAGTCCGGGCGACGGGCGCTGGCGAGCGGAGACGTCGAACGCTGGCACCGCTGTCGCAAGTGGGTGAAATACGAGCATTACCAGCTTGAGCTGTGCATGGATCTCCGAGGGCGCTGGGAGCGTCGCCATGATCGGCTGCAGCGACTCGGCGTGCTGCTCGGCCGTTACAACGACCTGGAGGATCTGGCCTGCTACCTGGATCGGCTCTCGGCCGGGTTCGAGTTGCCGCCGACGACCTTGGCTGCAACCTGTGAAGACCTGAGGCGAAGCGGGGACGACCGGCGCCTGCAACGTCTCGTCGCTCGCGAGCAACGCAAGCTGGGTAAGCGCATCCGGCGTCGTCATCGTCGCCTCTATGGCGAGCGGCCGCGGCGCTTCGCAGTCCGTCTCGAGAAGCGCCTCAGCGGTCGCTGAGCAGGGGTCCGGCCGGTGCTTTGCCGGAACTGACCAACGCGACGGCATCCTGCTAACATCGCGCCCCCCGTGATCGTCACGGGGATTCGCCGGGAGATCGAATTGAATAGCGTCGCCTCCACATACTGCCGGGCCATGGCCTGCGCGATGGTCGTTGCGCTGTTGTCGGTGCTCTCGGTGACTGCTCTTGCAGAGGCCGAGGAGCCCCCGGACCGGGATCCGTTCGAGGCCTGGAATCGCCCGGTCCACAACTTCAATGAGACTCTGGACGTCAATATTCTGCAGCCGGTAGCCCGGGGCTACCGTGCTGTGACACCGCGCCCCGTAGAGCGGGCGGTGGCCAACTTTTTCGACAACCTGACTCTGCCCCTGAGCATCGTCGGCGGTATGTTGCAGCTCAATCCGGAACGCATGCTGACTGACACGGGTCGCTTCGTGGTCAATTCGACCATCGGCGTTGGCGGGCTGTTCGATCCTGCATCATCCATGGGTCTCGAGCATCAGCAGGAGGACATCGGGCAGGCGCTTGAGAGCTGGGGTCTGAAGCACAGCCCGTATCTGGTGCTGCCCTTCCTGGGGCCCACGACGCTGGTGCAGATTCCCGACCGCGTCATTGCACCGCTGGTGGGACCGACTCTGATGGGCGGTTACTGGCATGAATCACTCTGGGCGATGGATTTCCTCAGCACCCGGGCAGAGCTGTTGGCGGGTTCGGCCCTGCTCGACGAAGCCTCGGCGGACTCCTACATCTTCACCCGGGAAGCGTTTCTGCAGCGACGTCGCTTTCTGCTCTATGACGGCGAGCCGCCGATCGACGACTTCGATGCCTTCTTCGACGACTTCTGACGCTGCATGCCGACCCGGGATCAGATGGATGCTGCGCCCACTTTTCGGCCTTGCTTGCTCTGCAGTTGGGCCAGCATCTCGTCAGCAGTGCAGGGTCGCCCATAGAGATAGCCCTGGCCGAACTCGCAGCCGTGGCTGGCGAGAAATTCGGCCTGCGCCCGCGTTTCCACCCCCTCTGCAACGACCTGCAAATTGAGCTTGTGGGCCATGGCGATGACGGCGGCCGTGATCGCCATGTCGTCGGCGCTCTCCGGAATGTCACTGACGAAGCCCTGATCTACCTTGATCAGGTTGATCGGCAGGCGCTTGAGATAGTTCAGGGAAGAGTATCCGGTGCCGAAGTCATCGATGGCCAGGCTGACGCCGAGGCGACGCAAGGCGCCAAGGGAGTGCAGCGTTGCGTCGAGTTCACTCATGAGCATGGTCTCTGTGATCTCGAGTTCCAGACAGCTCGGATCCAGCGTGGCTGCTGCCAGGGCGCGTTTGACCATGTCCGGAAGCATAGGGTCGGCGAACTGGCGGGCGGACAGGTTGATCGCGACATGCAGCGGCATGCACGTCAGTTCGCGCATGCGCGCTGCTTCGCTGCAGGCGTGGGTCAACACCCATTGCCCAATCTCGACGATGAGTCCGCTTTCCTCGGCAATCTGCATGAACTGATCGGGACGCAACAGGCCGCGCGTCGGATGGCGCCAGCGCAACAATGCCTCGATCCCAACGACGTCCTCGGTTTCGATGCGTACCTTCGGTTGAAAGTGGAGCTCGAAGTGATCGCCGGCGATACTACTGCGCAGATCGTTTTCGAGGATGAGCCGCTCCATGGCCCGCGTGTTCATCTCTTCGGCGAAGAACTGGTAGTTATCGCGTCCGCGCTCCTTGGCCCGGTACATGGCGAGGTCTGCATTCTTGGTCAGGATCGAAGGCTCGGTGGCGTCGTCAGGCGTCAAAGTGATGCCGATACTGGTCGTGACCCTGACTTCGTGACTCCCCAGCACGATGGGCTCCTGCAGCGTTCGTAGAATCTTGCGGGCGACCTTGCCTGCCGCTCGACCGTCCTGGACTTCCTGCAACAGGATGGTGAACTCGTCACCTCCGGGGCGGGCCACGGTGTCCTCGTCACGGACGCAGGTCCGCAGTCGGTCTGCAACGACCTTGAGGAGCTGGTCGCCTGCCTCGTGACCAAGCGTATCGTTGACCCGCTTGAAGTTGTCCAGGTCCAGATAGAGCAGGGCGGCCGGCCGCCCGTGCCGCGTTGCCTGGCGTACCGCCTGCTCCAGCCGATCCGCGAACAGGCGGCGGTTTGCGAGGTCCGTGAGCGTATCGTAGAAAGCGAGGCGCTCCATGCGTTCCTGGCTCTGCTTCATCTCGGTGATGTCGGCAAGCTGAACGATGAGGTAGTGCACGGCGCCATCGACGCTGCGCTGGACGACCATATGGCGATTGGTCCAGATCTGATTGCCCCCAACAGCAACGTAGCGCGCCTCGCCGCTGACTTCCTCCATTTCACCCCTGAACAGGGCGAGGCAGATCGCGCGAAAATCGTCGCGGTCCACCTCGGCGACCAGGTCTTCACCGGCAGCGTCGATGAGTTCCTCCGGCTGCCGGCCGAGAAGGTGACAGAGCGTACGATTGACCTGTGCGATTCGACCGTCTGCCGCCAGCAGCATCATGCCGATGGGCGCATTCTCGAAGGCGCCGCGGAATCGAGCCTCACTCTCGGCGACCCGGTCCTGCGCCTTGCGCAGTTCGCGCATGTCCTTGATGAGCGTGATGGCGCAGGGGTCTCCCTGTATGTCTACCACCGTCGTGGATGCGAGCACCGGAATCGGGACGATGGGGCCCATGACCGTGAGTTCGGCGGTCGCGAAGCCACTGCCGTCGGTGTCCTGTGCCTCGCTCAGCTCGGCCCAGTGGCCGCGCATCACGTCCAGGGGCAGCATGGGCTCGAGTTCGTGCGCGCTACGTCCCACCAGGTCGGCGCGGTCTCGGTGCAGCAAGGCCTCGAAATTATCGTTGACATCGATGATCAGGTCGTCCGCAAGCCGGGTGATGAGCATGGCATCCGGGCTGCGATGGAACACTCGGGCGAACTTGTCCTCGCTTTCCCGCAAGGCGGCTTCCGTACGGCGGCGTGCACTGATGTCCCGCAGCACGAGCACCACGCTCAGCTCGCCGTCGAGTTCGGCATAGCGCCCGGAGAGACTCGTTTCTCTGGCACGGCCGTCGGCCGTGATGACGACGGTTTCCAGATCCACCACGTGGTTTTCGGTTTCGAGCAGACGAAAGAATCGACTCAGGTCGTTGTCATCTGCAACCCGCAGCAGATCTGCGCTTGGACGTCCGAGCCCCGAGTCTCGCTCATGTCCTGTCAGGTCGGTGAAGGCTTCGTTGAAGTCCAGCGCGACGCCGTCACTTGCGCGCGTGAGGAGAATGGCATCGCGGCTGCTCTCGAACAGCGCGGCGAAGCGTGTTTCGCTGCGGCGCAGAGCGCGTTCCGCCTGGATCTGGCCGGTGATCTCCTGGCCGTTGACTACCGCGCCTTCGATTCCAGGTGTTGCATGGAGCCCCGTGATCTTGGCATCGAGAAATATCACGTTGCCGTCAGCGGGCTGCAGTCGGAGATAGGGAAGTGCGATGGCCGTCTCGGGGCGCTCCTGGGACCGTGCGAGGACCTTCTCGAACGCAGCCTGATCGCGTTCGCTCATGTATCGGGCAGGGGACTGGCCGAGCGCGCCCGCCGCATCGGTCTGCAGCAGGCGCAGGAAGGTGGGATTCGCGTAGCTGAGGCAACCGTTCCCATTAACGATGAACGTCACGGCGGAAGAGTGCTCGGTGATACCCCGAAACCGGGCCTCGCTCTCCCGCAGGGCCTGCTCCGCGCGATGGACAGGCGTTAGATCCGCGATCTGATCAATGATGAACGCTACCCGGCCGCGGCGGTCCGTGACGATTCCCGCGCTGACGCTTGCATGCAGCTTGAAGCCGTCGGCGCGTTCGAGCAGATACTCGCCAGCGGCGTCTCGTTGCTCGCCTGCCAGCAGGCGTCGGTGTTCGGCTTCGACCTCATCCCAGTCTTCGCTTGCCACCAGCGTCTTCAGCTCGGTGCCGGTGAGACTGGCGCGCGGCCGGCCCATCATCTCGGCGAGGGTGTCATTGGCGTAGAGCACACGCAGCTGGGGGCTGACCAGTACCATACCGGTCGGCGAGTGGTCGAACGCCTTCTGAAACGACGATCCCGAAAGCCACCATTCAGTTCCGGCGTCACGGATGCGGCCGACGAGCAGAGCGAGGATCCAGGTGGCGATGAGTACCAGGACGCTGGCGAGGCGCAGCTGAGGTTCACCCGCGCCGGACTCCATGACCGAGAGCAGCAGCAGCACCGCAGTGCCGAGGCCGGCGATCAGTAATGCGGTTGCAGGCCACTGTATCCGGCCGGCCAGCATGACGGCGCCGAGCAGGGGCAGATAGCTCACCGGATGATCAATGAGGAACGGCGCGAGCAGGCCCAGCATGGCGAGCAGCAGCGTAAATGCCGCGATGATGCGCTGCTTTGCCTTAGGCCGCATGCTGTTCCCCGAATTGGTCCGGACGCTATCCGCCACGCCACGCCCCCGTGCCGTCGGGCATGAGTCAGTCCGGTTTGTGACGGTTCCCGATCAATCGATTCTACTTTGGAAAGTGCATCGCGTCGTCGCGCGGGAGCGTCGACGCGATGCAGGTCACCGTGACGGTGACAGACGGTCCATCCCTGGGGACGGAATGACGGTCAGTCTGCTCCGGGTAGGACCGGTCCGACGCCCATGAGCTTACCCAAGCGGCTGAGATGATCACGGTGAGCGCCCGGGATGCGCAGGCGCTCCATGGCCTGACGGCCTGCGCTTCCGAGCAGATAGCGGAAACTGTCCTTGACAGGCTCCTCGCCGCCAAGTATGTCCTGGCCGGCAGCGTTCAGGAAGTCGTAAAATATTTCCAGTTCTGAAGTCTCGAGCCCGGCCCGCTCTGGTTCCATGACCGCATTGGACCAGAGGGTCGCGAGGTAGATGCAGTAGACGTCTTTATCCAGGAAGGTTTCGCCCACTCGCGAGAGTTGCTCGACTTCAGCGAGGACGGGTGCAAAGCGCTTGGCGATATTGCGGACAGCTTGCTGCTGATCGACCATTGGCCTCGCACCTGGCTGCAATCGGTTTCGAAGCGGGCATGGTACCGAGCCATCGCCGGGACGCAACGCCGCAGATGGCAGCCCGGGCGGAATGCGCGCGGCTGCAGTTTGCATTGCCCGGGCCCGAACGCTAATGTCCGGCGCCGACACTTGATCGGCACTTCTTTGCGGGCGCGTTTTACCGGAGGCTGTTTCTGATGGCTCAGGCCCTTACATTCGCACCGGTTAGGCTCCCGCCCGAAGCGGAGGCCCTCCGGGTCGACGTTCGAGCGTTCGTCGCCGACACGCTCGATCCCGACTACCTTTGCAACTCCGATTTCGGCTCCGGCCACGATGCTGACTTCAGTCGTGCGCTAGGCGCACGAGGCTGGATCGGCATGACCTGGCCGGAACGCTACGGTGGTGGCGGGCGGAGTTTCTTCGAGCGCTACGTCGTCACCGAGGAATTGCTGGCCGCAGGGGCGCCGGTGGAGGCCCATTGGATCGCAGATCGCCAGAGCGGACCGGTCATGCTGCGCTACGGCACCGAAGCACAGCGGGAATTCTTCCTGCCGCGGATCGTTCGCGGCGAATGCTTCTTCTCCATCGGCATGAGCGAGCCGGACTCAGGTTCGGATCTCGCGTCCGTCCGGACGACGGCGTCCCAGGTTCAGGGCGGCTGGTTGCTCAACGGCACGAAGCTTTGGACCAGCGGGGCCCACCGCAACCACTACATGATCACGCTGGTGCGTAGTGAACCTCAGGGCGACAACCGCCACGCGGGGTTGTCGCAATTCATCGTCGACCTGAAAGACTCGGAAGGATTGACCGTTCGTCCCATCGCCAACATGGCGGGTGATCGCGATTTTAACGAGGTGGTGTTCGAGGATTGTTTCGTGCCGGATGAGCACTTGCTTGGCACCGCCGGTAACGGCTGGGAGCAGGTCACCAGCGAACTCGGCTACGAGCGCAGCGGGCCGGAGCGGTTTCTGTCGTCCTTTCGGCTCCTCGTCGAGCTGATACGCGCCGTCGGTCCGGATCCGGAACCGGCCCAGGCTGCCGCCATCGGCCGCCTCGCCGGCCACCTCGTGACGCTGCGCAACATGTCGATTTCAGTGGCCGGCATGCTGCAGAACAATCACAACCCGGTGGTGGAAGCCGCGCTGGTGAAGGAACTCGGCAACAACTTCGAGAAGGAGCTGCCCGAGCTGGTCCGCCTGGTGGCGCCGGCGAAAACTGGGCGTTTGTTCCGGCTCACGCTCCAGGACACGCTGCTGCACGCACCCTCGTTTTCCCTGCGCGGCGGGACCAGGGAGATTCTCCGCGGCATGATCGCACGGGGGCTGGGGCTACGATGAGCGTCTCAGTCAACGAGGCCGGAGAGGCCGGCCGCCTGATCCTGGATACAGCTGATCGCCTGCTCAGGGAGCAATGCAGCAAGGAACTGGTGGACGCCGCGGAGGCCGGGACCTGGCCCGAGGCGCTGTGGCAGACCTTGATGGACACCGGGCTGCCCTGGGCGGCGGCACCGGAACGGCTCGGGGGTGCAGGGCTCGAGCTGGCTGATGCACTTGCGCTGTTGCGTCTCGTCGGCAGTCACGCGGCCCCGGTGCCGTTGGCCGAGACGCTGGTTGCTGCGGCCCTGCTTGGCGAAGACCCTGCCGTCACAGCGCTTCCCGAGGGTCCGGTCAGCATCGCGCTGCCGAACGCGGACGACACATTCAAGGCGCGTTCGGACGGCGCGGTATGGCAACTCGAGGGGGCCATCGCCGATGTGCCCTTCGCAACTGTGGCGGAATCGATTGTGGTCGTTGTCGACGCCCCTGACGGTCTCGTTCTGCTGCGGGTGGAGCCGTCGAAAGTCGTCATACAGGCCGCCGTGAGCATCGCGGGCGAGCCCGTTGCCGATCTCGAGTTCGGGGGCATCGAACTTCCTTCAGACCGGGCGACGAAGGTGCGAAGCCTGCATACCTTGGAGCAGTTCCTGGCGCTCATGGCTCTCACGCGGGCGCTGATGACGGCAGGCGGCATGCAGTCGCTGCTGGACCTGTCCGTGGGGTACGCCCTGGAACGCAAGCAGTTCGGGCGACCGATCGCCCAGTTCCAGGCCGTTCAGCAACAGCTTGCGGTGCTCGCGGGCGAGGCGGCGGCCGCCATTCGGGCGGCAGATGCCGGCCTGGAGGCCCTTGCCGAAGCCCTTTCGGGGGATGGCCTGGAGGGACGCTTCGAGGCGGCGGTGCGTGCAGCGGGCGTGGCGAAATCCCGGGCCGGTGAGGCCGCCGGCCGGGGTGCCGAGATCGCGCATCAGGTCCACGGCGCCATGGGTTTCACCTATGAACACCGCCTGCATCATCGCACGCGGCGGCTCTGGGCCTGGCGTGACCAGTACGGCAGCGAAAGCTACTGGCAGTCGCGTTTTGGACGGCAGCTCTGTGCCGCAGGCGCCGACGCTTTGTGGGATGAATTGACCCGACCACTTTAGAGATGGAAACGCTTGAGCTGGTCTGGTTTCGCAATGACCTGCGCTGTCGCGATCAGTCCGCGCTGGCGCGGGCGCGGGAGCAGGGGCCGGTGGTAGCAGTGTACTGCTTCTGTCCCGAACAGCTCGCCCGCCATGGCGTCGGTGGCAATCGGATTGCCTTCCTGCTGCGCTGCTTGAAGGCACTGCGCAAGGAACTCGATGACCTCGGCATGCCGTTGAAGGTGCTTCGCTGCCCTACCTTCGATGCCGTGCCGAAGGGCCTGCTCAGCCTCGCCAGGACCATCGGTGCCCGAAGGCTCTGGTTCAACGATGAGTATCCCGTGAACGAACGTCTTCGCGATAGCGGAGTGGAGGATATCTTTGCTGGCGCGGGCATCGATATCGTGCGCGGCAGCGACACGGTCATCCGTGCCCCCGGGACGGTACTGACGCAGGCCGGAACCCCGTACACGGTGTTCACGCCCTTTCGACGTCGTTGGCTCGAAAGCATTCATCCCGAGGACCTCGCACCGCTACCACGACCGCGACGCCAGACACGACCGGATATCAGCAGTGACGACATTCCGGATCTGCCCAGCGGATGTGAGGTCCAGGCGCCTGCGGACATGTGGCCCGGCGGCGAGGACGAGGCGCTGAAACGGCTCGAGCGTTTCGTAGACGTGGGCCTCGAAGGCTACCGTGAGCAGCGTGATTTTCCGGCAATGGACGGTACGAGCACCCTGTCTCCATGGCTCTCGGTCGGCGCGGTGTCGCCACGCCAATGTCTGCACGCAGCACTCGAGTGCAATGACGGTCGGCTCGATGGTGGCAGTGCCGGCGCCACGACCTGGATCACGGAACTGATCTGGCGTGAGTTCTATCGTCACGTGACGGCAGCTTTTCCACACGTGTCGAGGGGGCAGGCGTTCAGGCCTGACTATGATGCTATGCAATGGAGGGCGGATCCGGAGCAGTTCGATGCCTGGCGCGAAGGCCGGACGGGGTATCCACTGGTGGACGCTGCCATGCGCCAGCTCGCTCAAACGGGATGGATGCACAACCGGCTGCGCATGGTGGTGGCCATGTTTCTCAGCAAGAACCTGCTGCTCGACTGGCGCCTTGGGGAGGCGCACTTCATGGAACACCTTGTGGACGGTGACTTCGCGTCGAACAATGGTGGCTGGCAGTGGAGCGCGTCCACGGGCACGGACGCGGCACCGTATTTCCGTGTGTTCAACCCCGTCACTCAGTCGCGACGCTTTGATCCGGACGGACATTTCATCCGTCGTTATGTGCCTGAGCTGGCTTCGTTGGGCCTCCCACAGCTGCATGCCCCATGGAAGGCGCACGATGCGCTGCTGGAGTACCCTGGCCCGCTGGTGGACGCGGCTGCATCGAGGCGGCGCGCCATCGACGCTTTTCGGGCGCTGGGCGGCTGAACTCGCGGGCCCGCGTTCGGGCCCGCAGGACGACGACACGGGGAGCAGCACATGACGGCTGGCACCTCCGGATCAGATCGCGCGGGTGAGGACATGTTGAGCCACCTGATGGCGATGCTGTCGGCCGCACTCTGGGAGTGGGATCTCGAGCACGATCGTGTTCGATATGTGGGTACGGAAGTCGAGCTGGCAGGCTATCCGCTGAACGTCCTGCCCACGGACCTCGAAGGGCTGTTCGAACTGATTCACGAACAGGAGCGTGCTGCGGCGCGCCGGGCCCTCGACGATTACGTATCCGGGCGGGCTGACCGCTACCGGGTGGAGTACCGGCTGCGTCAGGCTGACGGAAGTTACCGTTGGCTCCTCGCCCGGGGTCGGATTGTGGCACGGGACGCTGACGGCCGCCCGCTGCGTCTGCTGGGATTGTTCACTGATATCGACGTTCTCCGTCGCCGCGAATTGGAGCGCAGCCGCCTTGAGTCCCAGCTGCGCCACGTCCAGAAGCTCGATGCGCTCGGCCAGCTCACCGGCGGCATTGCCCACGACTTCAACAACATTCTCGCCAGCGTGCTCGGCTATGCCGAGCTCGGGTTGCTCGAGTCCAGCTCGCCCCGTTCCCTGGAGTACTTCAAGGAAGTCGCCCGTGCTGCGGAACGTGGCCGCGACCTCATTGCCAAGCTGCTTGTGTTTACCCGAGCGGGGGCCGATTCCCAGCAGTCGGGCGTCACCACATCGCTGGGAATCGTTCCCGACACGCTGCGCATGCTGCGACCGATGCTGCCGGCGACTTTGCACCTGGAGGTGGACGCGGCACCGGCACTGTCCGACGTACAGATGGATGCCAGCGCCCTGCAGCAGCTCGTGCTCAATCTGGCGATCAACGCCCGCGACGCCGTCGGCGAAAACGGCCGTATCAACGTGGTCCTGCGTCGCGGCGTAGGTGGGCCGGCCGTGTGTGCGTCCTGCGGTGCTGCCATCGACCGCGGTCCGGATTGGATCGAACTCGCTGTGGCGGACGACGGATCGGGGATGACTGAGGAGATTCGGTCCAGGATCTTCGATCCGTTTTACAGCACCAAGGAGTCAGGGCGCGGGTCCGGGCTCGGATTGTCCGTAGTGCATGGCATCGTTCACGAACACGGCGGGCACATCCTGCTCGACACTGACCCAGGCAGCGGCAGCTGCTTTACGGTTCTGCTGCAGCCCGCGGCCAGCTCGGCGCCTGCTGCCGTCGAGCCGGAGCATGATCCCCTGCCGATCCGAGGCGGTGGCCGCCGACTTCTGGTCGTGGACGACGATCCCGCCATCGGTAGCTTCCTTTGCACCCTGCTCGAGGGGCATGACTTTCGGGTGGATCTTCACCAGGATTCCGATGCGGCGCTGGTTCAATTCGAATCGGATCCCGAGCGCTGGGATCTGGTCATCACGGATCAGTCCATGCCGGGACTTTCTGGCGTGGAACTCGCAGATGAACTGCTGGCGCTGCGGCCTGACTTGCCTATCGTGATCTGTTCCGGATTCAGTGAATTTGTGGATGTGAGCAACGCCCGTGAACTGGGTTTCTGCGCCTTTTTGCAGAAGCCCGTGAGCGTACGTGACCTGCTGCAGGTGCTGGCGCGCTATCTGCCTCCGGAATGCGATCGGGAAACGGGCTCGAATGGGACTGGGCCTGAGTCCGTGCGCGAAAACTGAACTGTGGCCGTTTTTGAATTCGCCGCGCGGCAGGCGCCGCCAGCGGCCTCTTTGGGAGTGGAATCATGCATCCCGCAGTAGCGGAATTGCTCGAGTTGCTCACACTCGAGCGCATCGAAACGAACCTCTTTCGGGGTCAGAACGAAAGTCGATCCGGGCCACGCGTCTTTGGCGGTCAGGTTCTCGCGCAGGCATTGCGAGCCTGCGCAGCCACAGTCGAGACGCGGATGCCGCACTCGCTGCATGGGTATTTTCTGCGGCCAGGAGACAGTCGCCTGCCGATCCTGTTCGACGTTGACCGGATTCGCGACGGCTCGAGCTTCACCACGCGGCGGGTGCGCGGCATTCAGAATGGCGAACCCATCTTCGCCATGTCCGCATCCTTTCAGGTGGCAGAGGCGGGTCTAGACCATCAGGTGCCGGCGCCGGACTGGCCCGCTGCGGAAGTGCTCGAGGACGACACACGGGTAGCTCAACGGCTTCAGGGTACCGATCCCAACGTGATGCCGTGGGCCACGCGGGAGCGCCCGTTCGAATCCCGCTCGGTGTATCCCGTCGGTACGCCGCAACCCGAGGCGCCGGTCAAGCCGGCCTGGTACCGACTGCGGGCCGAGGTCGAGGAGGATCCGGTTCTGCACTGCTGTCTGCTGGCCTACTGTTCGGACATGGGCCTGATGTCCACCTCGCTGGTACCCCACATGGCGCATACGCCCCGTGCGCACATCATCGGCGCCAGCCTCGATCACGCCATGTGGTTCCATCGACCCCTGCGGGTGGACCACTGGTTTCTCTATGATCGCGACAGTCCCTGGGCGGGGGGAGCACGCGGGTTCAACCGCGGCAGCTTCTACGATCGCACCGGGCGGTTGCTCGCGTCCGCCGCGCAGGAAAGCCTGGTCCGGGTACGCCGGGACATGGAGTAGGGTCCTGGGCGATCCTCTCGGCCCCAGCAACGGCAACCGGCGGCGCCGTGTTCGTGCTCAGCCGGCAGGATCGATTTCGATGATCTCGATACTGGAGCGTTTCAGTGCGAGCTGGAGGTCGAGCTGGCCTCCGGGATCATCGGGAAACCGCAGCCGCGCGGCGTCAGCGCCGACCTGATCCCAGGTGGGGTCGACGCTCAGCCAGGTGGCGCCGATGCGGACCTCGTTCCAGGCATGGGGGGCGAAGCCACCACGCTCATCGCCCGCCCATGCCAGGCCGGTGACCAGCCGGGCATCGAATCCCGCGCGCTGCGCCAAGGCGGAGAACAGGGCTGCGAACTCGTAGCAGTCGCCACGGCCATCCGTCAGTAAAGCGTTGAGGCTAGGCGGCGCTGCGCCGGGGTGGTAGCGCACCTGCCGACGCACTTCGGCCACCATGGCTTCCAGCAGTCGACGGTCGTCAGCATCCAGTTCAGCAGCGGCGTCGAGGCGTCGACCGTGGAGCTCGATACCTGCGTCATTGCTGTGCACTTCGAGGCCGGGTCCCGACCGGAACAGCTCGGCGGCGGGACCGATGACACGTACGCTCAGGCGGTCGATGCGGGCGGCATCGCCGAGGCGGGCGGAAACCTCCATCAGCAGAGGGCTGCTGCGTTCCACTGGCAGTACAGGCGCTTCGCCGACACGACGCAGAGTGAAGCCCGCTCCGATCCGGTAGCGCTCCGGCGTTCCATCTGGAGCCAGCCAAAGTGCCACTTCTGCGCCGTCGTCCCGCTGACCTCGAGCGTGGGTGCCTGCCGAGTCCCGGGACGCCACCTCCCAGGCAGTGACCATGCCTTCCCCTTCCCCGGTACCGAACAACCCGCGCTGTCGAACCTGCGTGCCTATCGGAGCGGTGGCAAGTTCCAGGGTATCGTCGAGATCAGCCAGCGTCGGCGCGCCGAGCTCGTCGCCGCGCGATACCTCATGGTGTTCGATGCCGCTGGGCGTTCGGGTGAAGCGCGTCCGCTGCAGCAGCACATGGGGCGGGTCGGCGGCGAATTGCAGCCGCTCCTCGCGCAGCATCAGGCCGCTGCCCGGCAGCACCATTTCAACCAGAGTGTCCATGCGCGGAGCACCTGCGGAGGTGCGCCCGCGCCGCTCCTCGATGCGCCCGGCGGTGTCGCCGTCGAGCTCGATGACGTAGATCCGCTGCGTGCCCGCCCCGTCGAAACCGCCGGGCAGGCCCGGCTCGCCGCTGCAGCCCGCCAGCAAGGCGATGGTGCAGGCGATCACCAGTTTCAGTCGCGGGAGCGCATAGGTCATGATGCAGTGGGCTCTTCCAATGGCGAAAACCGCGGGCCGGCAATGGGTGCGGGACAGGGCAGGGTGCGGCGTTTAGAATGTCCGCCCTTCACAGCATGAGCGGTGACGCACCTAAATGACCGATAATGGTACGGACAACGCACGTCCGGACAACTTCATCGAGCAGATCATCCATAAGGACAACGCCAGCGGCAAGTTCGCCGGCGGCGTGGTCACCCGGTTTCCTCCGGAGCCGAATGGATATCTGCACATTGGGCACGCTAAATCCATATGCCTGAACTTTGGTGTCGCCGAGCGTTTCGGTGGGCACTGTTTCCTGCGCATGGACGACACCAATCCGCTGAAGGAGACCGCTGAATACGTCGCTGCGATCCAGCGTGACGTGCGCTGGCTCGGGTTCGAGTGGGGCGAGCGGGAGAGCCATGCCTCGGACTACTTCGAGCAGCTCTACGAATTCGCGGAGGAGCTGATTCACCGTGGTTGCGCATTCGTATGCAGCCTGTCGCTCGATGAGATCCGGGCCACTCGCGGGACCCTTACCGAAGCAGGCACGCCGAGCCCGTACCGGGATCGCAGCGTCGAGGACAACCTTGAACTCTTCCGGCGCATGCGGGCGGGTGAGTTCGCCGATGGGGATCACGTCCTCAGGGCCAAGATCGACATGGCGTCGCCGAACATCAATATGCGTGACCCTGTGCTGTACCGGGTGCGCCGCGCCCACCACCAGCGCACGGGAAATGCCTGGTGCATCTATCCCATGTACGACTACACCCACTGCCTCTCGGATTACCTGGAGGGCGTCACCCACAGCCTGTGTACCCTGGAATTCGAGGACCACCGGCCGCTGTATGACTGGGTGCTCGACACTTTGGCGACACCGCATCATCCACAGCAGATCGAATTCTCGCGGCTGAATCTCGAATACACGGTGCTGTCCAAGCGCGTCCTGAATACGCTGGTGGCGGATGGCCACGTCGAGGGCTGGGATGATCCGCGCATGCCGACGGTGGCGGGTCTGCGACGGCGAGGGGTGCGGCCGCAAGCGATCCGGGAGTTCTGTCACCGCATCGGCATCACGCGCTCCGACGGTACGGTGGAGATGAGTGCGCTGGAACGCTGCATCCGCGACGATCTCGAGGCGATGCCGCGGGCGCTGGCCGTCGTGGAGCCGCTGAAAGTGGTGCTGACGAACTATCCGGAGGATCGCGAGGAGTGGTTTACGGCGCCGAATCATCCTCAGGTGGAGATGCTTGGTACCCGCGAGATCCCGTTCTGCCGTGAGTTGTGGATCGAGCGTGACGACTTCATGTTCGATCCGCCGAACAAGAAGTACAAGCGCCTGTCCCCGGGGGCTGAGGTGCGTCTGCGCTACGGCTACATCATTCGCTGCGACGAGGTGGTGACCGGCAATGAAGGCGAGGCGGTCGAATTGCGCTGCAGCGTCGATCTCGAGTCCCGGGCCGGTGGCGCCAATGCCGAGCGCAAGGTCAAAGGCGTGATTCACTGGGTGAGTTTGCGGCACGGCGTAGCGGCAGAAATGCGGCTGTACGATCGCCTGTTCACTGAATCGAATCCAGGTAGGCTCAAGGACGGCCGTCGCTTTACCGATGTGCTGAACCCTGATTCCCTGGTGTTGCGTGAGGGTTTCGTGGAACCCTACCTGGCCGGGCTCGACGTCGGCGCTCGCGTGCAATTCGAACGGACGGGCTGGTTCTACCTGGAGCCTGAACGGTCGCGGCCGCAGCGGCCGGTGTTTAATCGCATCATCACCTTGCGGGATAACTGGGCTTAAGGTGCCGACGTTCGAAGGAAGGAGTTGCCGGATGCTTGAGGAAGTGACGTTGTTCGAGGTGTCGCCTCGAGACGGCTTACAGAACGAGCCTGGCGTCCTGCCCACAGCCGCCAAGCTCGAACTAATCGAAGACGCCGTTGCCGCGGGTGTCCGTCGCATCGAGGTGGCGAGTTTTGTGCACCCGGAGAAGGTGCCGCAGATGGCCGATGCCGAGGCGGTGTGCGCCGGTCTGCCCGCGGCGCCTGATGTGCGCTACACGGGGCTGGTCCTGAACATGCGTGGCCTGGAGCGAGCTCTGGCCACCGGCCGGCTGCACGAAGTCGGCATGGTGATACCCGCCAGCGATACGTTCGGCGTGCGCAATCAGGGCATGGACGTGGAGCGCGCGTTGTCGGTGGCGGAGGATGTCATCGCCCGTGCGCGCGAGGCCGGCATCGGCGTGCAGGTGACCATTGCGGTGGCTTTCGGCTGTCCATTCGAGGGCGAGGTGCCTGCCTCCAGAGTGATCGATATGGCGCGTCGTCTGGCCGCAGCGGCTCCCGATGAGCTGTGCCTTGCGGATACGGTAGGAGTCGCCGTGCCCGGTCAGGTACTGCATCTATTTCCTGCGATTCGCGACCTGCTCGCGGCTCCGCTGCCCCTGCGCGCGCATTTCCATAACACCCGCAACACGGGCATCGCCAACGCTTTTGCGGCGTTGCAGGCCCACGTGGATGTCCTTGACGCCAGTATCGGCGGGATTGGCGGTTGCCCGTTCGCGCCCAAGGCGACCGGTAATATTCCCAGCGAAGACCTGCTCTACATGCTGGAGCGCATGGGCGTTCGCACCGGCGTCGATCTCGCCAGCATGATCCGTGCCGCCGAGCGGCTCGCTGATCGCCTCGGCCGCTCCTTGCCGGGCCTAGTGAGTCGCGCCGGCGGCTTCCCCAAGCCGGAGGCCGCCTGATGCCTGGACCGCTCGAAGGCCTCCGAGTCCTGGAGCTCGGGCAACTCATTGCCGGCCCCTTCTGCGGCCAATTGCTCGGTGATCTCGGTGCCGACGTGATCAAGGTGGAACCGCCCGGTAAGGGCGACGCCATGCGCGAGTGGGGCCAGGGGAAGCCGGTGTGGTGGCCGGTGATCGCCCGCAACAAGAAATGCATCACCCTCGATCTGCGGCGCGCAACCGGTC
The DNA here is from genome assembly GCA_007694905.1 of Gammaproteobacteria bacterium. Lineage (GTDB taxonomy): Bacteria > Pseudomonadota > Gammaproteobacteria > Pseudomonadales > Azotimanducaceae > SLTB01. The sequence continues at coordinate 49,444 of REEU01000153.1, forward strand.
AGAGGATCCTTGCGGATCTGGCCGCAGAGGCGGACATTCTGATCGAGAACTTTCGCCCGGGCACACTGGAGAAGTGGGGGCTGGGACCGGAGTCCCTGCACGGGCGCAATCCGGGTCTGATCGTGGTCCGGGTGAGCGGATTCGGACAGACCGGCCCGTACGCTGCGCGCGCCGGCTACGGTTCCATCGGCGAAGCGATGGGCGGCATGCGCCATCTGGCGGGCGAGCCGGATCGTCCGCCGAGCCGGGTGGGTTTATCCATCGGTGACGCGTTGGCAGCCACATTCGGTTGCGTCGGGGCGCTCGCCGCTCTGGAGCATCGGCGTCGCACCGGGCGCGGCCAGGTGGTGGACTCGGCGATATACGAAGCGGTACTCGGCATGCTGGAAAGCACCGTTGCGGAATACACGGAAGCCGGCGTCATTCGTGAGCGTACCGGTGCCATTCTGCCGAAAATCGCGCCGTCGAACGTCTATGGAACGGCCGACGGGGAGATGGTGCTGGTGGCTGCCAATCAGGACAGCGTGTTCGCGCGTCTGGCCGAGGCCATGGGCGAACCGGAGCTGGCCCGTGACCCGCGTTACGCCACCCATGTGGCCCGTGGTGAACACCAGGCAGAGTTGGACGCGCACATCGACGCCTGGACCCGGACGCTGGCTGCGGCGGATCTGCTCGAGCGCTGTGAGCAGCACGGGGTACCGGCAGGGCGCATCTACCGGGTTCCGGAGATGCTGAATGATCCCCAGTTCCAGGCGCGGGAGGCGATCGTCAAGGTGGAGCATCCGGAATTACCGAATCTGCACATGCAGAACGTCTTTCCGCGGCTGTCAGAGACACCCGGAAGCATCCGCTGGGCAGGTCCTGCGCTTGGTGCGCACACAGACGAGGTGCTTGGTGATCTGCTGGGCTACGATGCCGAGCGGCTAGCCGCACTGCGTGCGGAAGGACACATCTGACGCGCCCAACATCGCACGCACCGCCGTGCAATCACGTTCACGAACGATTTCCTGAGATGCATGAGGAGGGACAACATGGGTTTGGCACTGACTAAGGATTCCATCGACCTCGGGATCATCAGCCGCAATGCGGGTCCGATGGTCACGTTCTATCGGGACGTGCTCGGCTTCGAGGACGACGGCACCATGGAGGTGCCCGGCATCGGCACCATGTACCGGCTGCGTTGCGGCAGCAGCGCGATCAAGATCACCGAGGCGCAGCCAAAGGCGGATGCGGCCCCAGGCGGGTTGATGGGCAGCACGGGCCTGCGCTACTGGACCATTTCCGTCGCCGACGTCGATGCCGCGACGGACACCTGCCGTAAGGCAGGCCATGAACCGGTGATTCCGCCACGCGACATCCGCCCCGGCGTACGCATTGCCATGTTCGCCGACCCGGACGGCAACTGGGTGGAGTTGCTGCAATCGTGACGGGCGTAAGTGCCGATCGCGTCCGCGCCATGCTCGAAACCATGGCGCGTCTGCAGGACGACCACAACTGCAAGGTTGCGTCGGACTGGCGTGATCGGGGCTTTCCCTATGCCCGAGCGGTATGGGTCGAGTGTGCGGAGCTGCTGGATCACTTTGGCTGGAAGTGGTGGAAGCAACAACACCCGGACCTCGGGCAGGTACGACTGGAAGTGGTCGACATCTGGCACTTCGGTCTCAGCATGCTGCTGCTCGAAGGTGAGGTCGATGCAGGAACAGTCAAGCTATTCCAGACCCGGGTCGGGCAACCGCGTTCCCTGGATGCGTTCCGCAGTGATGTCGAGGCATTGGCGGTGGCTGCGCTGGCAGATCAGCGCTTCGACATTGCAGCCTTCATCGATCTGCTCAATGGGCTCGACATGGACCTTGCCGATCTGACGCGTGAGTACATCGGCAAGAACGTGCTGAACAACTTCCGTCAGGCGCATGGGTATCAGGACGGCAGCTACCGTAAGGTCTGGGGCGGTCGGGAAGACAATGTGCACCTGCTCGAGGTGATCGAAGCTCTCGACGCCGGCGCGCCGGAGTTCGCCGATCGACTCTGGGATGCCCTGGTCGCCCGCTACCGATCCACCGCGACGGCCTGAAGCCGGGCGTCACACGATCGTCACGATAGATTCATACTTCCTTGTTGGGCGCGTCACGCGCCCGTCACGCTCCCCTATCAGTCTGGGTCAAACCAGCAGAGCAGGAAGGGAGCATGGCGCAAACCGAGACAATACCCCATCACTACCGCACCATATGGCTGTCCGACATCCACCTCGGAACCCGCGGCTGCCAGGCGGATGTTCTTCTCGACTTCCTCAAAAACCACACCTGTGACCGGCTCTATCTCGTGGGAGACATCATCGACGGCTGGCGGCTGTCGAGCAGTCTGTACTGGCCGCAGAGCCATTCCAACGTCCTGCGGCGCTTCCTTACGCTGGCCAAACGTGGGACGGAAGTGGTCTACGTGACCGGCAATCACGACGAGTTTCTGCGCCGTTTCTCCGACCACAGTTTCGGCAATATCCGCCTTGTGGATCGTGCAGTGCACCGCACCGCTGACGATCGCACGCTGCTGGTGGTGCACGGCGACGAGTACGACGTCATCACCCGCTACCATCGCTGGATCGCCTGGCTGGGCGATCTGGGCTATCAGTTTTTGCTCGAGGTCAATCGGGTGAACAACGTGATCCGGGAGCGTCTTGGATACGGCCGCTGGTCGCTGTCCGCCTGGGTCAAGCACCGTGTGAAACGGGCCGTCAACTTCATCAGCGAGTTTGAAATCGCGGTGGCGCGGGAGTGCGAACGTGAAGGCTTCGACGGAGTGGTATGTGGCCACATTCACCACGCCGAGATTCGCGACATCGGAGAGGTCTGCTACCTGAACTGTGGCGACTGGGTTGAATCATGCACTGCCCTGGTCGAAGGGGCGGATGGCGACATCCGCGTGCTCCACTGGCATGGCGAAGAGCCTGCAGATTTGATTCTGCTTCCGACGCGCGAGGAGCGCGCCGCATGACCATCCTCATTGTTACCGATGCATGGCGACCGCAGACCAATGGTGTCGTCACGACGCTGGAGCAGGTGGTTGCCGGTGTGCGCGAGCGCGGCACGGATGTCGAAGTCCTGGAACCTGGCCGTTTCACGACGTTGGGGCTGCCCGGCTACCGTGAGATCCGTGTGGCCATCAATCCGTTCTCGGTGGGTCGCCGGATCAGGGCGCTCGAGCCGTCTGCGGTGCACATTGCCACCGAGGGACCGCTGGGGCTGGCGGCGCGACGCTACCTTGCGCGGCACGACCTGCCGTTCACCACGTCGCTGCACACCAAGTTTCCTGAATACATGCGGGCCCGGGTCGGGCTGCCGTTGCGATGGGGCTATGCGTTCCTGCGCTGGTTTCATCAGCCCGCCTACAGCACGTTGGTGACGACGGAGCGGCAGCGTGAGGAGCTCGCCGCCTGGAGACTCGAGCACCTGCGGGTCTGGGGACGGGGAGTCGATACCGAGGCCTTCTTCCCGCGCGCCCGCGTCGAAGGCTACGACGGGCCGTTGCTGCTTTACGTGGGCCGGGTCGCGGTAGAGAAAAACCTCGAGGCGTTTCTGGAACTCGATTGCGCCGGCCGTAAGGTGGTGGTGGGAGATGGCCCGCTGCGTCGCTCGCTGGAGAGGCGCTATCCGGACACTGAGTTCGTCGGCTACAGCTACGGTGAGGCCCTGGCGGACTGGTACGCGCGGGCTGACGTCTTCGTGTTTCCTTCCAGGACCGATACCTTCGGTCTGGTGATGCTCGAGGCTATGGCCTGCGGTACGCCTGTGGCGGCGTTTCCGGTGACAGGGCCTCTGGGTCTGGTTACCGAGGGCCTGACCGGGGCGCTCGATGACGACCTCGCAGCGGCCATCGAACGGGCACTGGAATGCGACCGCAGTGCCTGCCGCAGTTTCGCCGAGAGCCAGAATTGGGATGCCGTCGTCGATCGCTTTCTCGAGGATCTGGAGACCATCGTCTGGCCGCGCGCCGACCTGCCCCCGCTGATGGCGACAGGCTCCCAGCGCTGACATCGGATCATGACGAGGTTAGGGTGTCGCTCAGGTGTCGCCGGATTCTGGATCAGTCGGCGATCGGACGGATCTGCTGGGAGCAGATCCGGTCGCGCGCAGCGCGCCCGGAGGGTGCCCGCGAAGGGTGGCGGCAACAGCGCAGCTTCGCTGCACGCTCTCCCGTTGACACCAGCAAACACCACGCAACTTCAACACTATGTGTGTTGTACCTTGGGAGTGCTCGTTGGATCAGTATGCGTCACGGCAGCTTCTCGAACTGCACCGGAGCGCTGCTTACGGCGGTGCTGCGCAAGCCACGCTCATGTATCTGTGCCAGTTGGATCGAGTGCTGCTGATGCACAAGCGGCGCGGTCACGGCGCCGGATTGATCAACGCGCCAGGCGGCAAGCTCGAAGCCGGTGAAACCCCCTTGGCCTGCGCGCTGCGGGAAACCCGCGAAGAAGTGGGGCTCGAGGTGGAGGATGCGCGGCTGCTTGGCGAGCTGCGCTTTCTCGATGTCAGCGGTGACCGCACTCTGGGCTGGGCGTTTCGCGCTGGGCGTGCCTCGGGTGAAGCGCTGGTCACGGCGGAGGCGGCGCCCATGTGGTTTCCTGTGGATGCCATCCCCTACTCGAGAATGTGGCCCGGTGATCGCTTCTGGCTGCCGTGGTTGTTGTCTGGGTCCCCATTCCGGGCCAGCCTGCTGTGTGACGGCCAGCAGGTGGTGGAAGCGCGTGTTTCAGCGATGCCCCGGCACTGGCAGAATTCTTGCTAAATGCCTTCAGCCCTATCGGGCATGACACGTCAGGGCCCGCATGGGCGTCGTCGTTGCAATGAGCGCGCGCACTGTGGGTGTGCGCGACAAAGAGCGAGCAGACCATGAAAGTGCATGGAATCCGGCCATGCTCGGTGCTGGTGGCATCGCCGCAGGCAGGCGCTGCGTCCGGGGAAGGGACCCTCACGGAAATCGTCGTCTCGGGTACGCGACTGCCGGAGGCTGGCAGCGAGGGCCCGATTCCTGTGGGGGTGGTCACCCGCGCCGACATGGAGCAGGGCATCACCGGCGACGAGATCGGTGTGGTGTTGGTCGTGCGTTGGCTGCAAGGTCGTCTCGAAACGGGTACCCGGCTGCTGTACGCCGCCGCCCAGAAGCGGTTGCTGCTGGGCCCGAACCAGGTTCCGGAGACGTCGTCCCATCAGCTGGTCGATCTGTTCGCGAGCTGGTTGCCGACCCCCTCGCTGCGGGAGGATCTGCGGGTCGACAATCTCACCGACGAGGCCTTTCGGCGGCATCTGTCCCGAATCAAGGATCCGGGACGCAGCGTGCGCCTGCAGGTGAGCTGGCGTGGCGGCGTCTGACGCCGGCGGCCACTGGCCGCTGGAGCTGATCGGCCTGCGCAAGCGCTTCGGTCCGGTCCAGGCCCTGGCCGGGCTCGACCTCCGCGTCGGGGCGGGTGAGTGCTACGCGCTGCTCGGGCCTAACGGCGCCGGTAAGACCACGGCCCTGAACATCCTGCTTGGTTTCCTGCAGCCGGATGCGGGCACCGCCCGCATCGCCGCCGTAGACGTGCAGGCGGATCCCGATCGCGCCCGCCGCAATCTGGCCTACATCCCGGAACAGGTTCAGCTCTATCCCCGGCTGTCAGGGCTCGAGAATCTGGCGTACTTCCATGGTCTCGGTGCCAGCGAAGCGATGGCGGACGCGTCGTTGCGGGATTGCCTGCGGCAGGCGGGCCTGGCGGATGCGGCGTACGAACGCCGCGTTCACACGTATTCCAAGGGCATGCGCCAGAAAGTGGGTATCGCGATCGCGCTGGCGCGCCGCGCGCCGGTGATGCTGCTGGACGAACCAACTTCCGGCCTCGACCCGGAGGCGGCCTTCGAACTCAATAACAGCCTTCGCGATCTCGCTGCGCGCGGGGTCACGATCCTGATGGCCACCCATGACCTGTTTCGTGCCCGGGAGGTGGCTTCCCGGATCGGGATTCTGGTGGCCGGACGCCTGCAGCAGGAGGTGGACCCGGCATCGGTGGGTGGGGCCGAACTCGAGTCCCTCTATCTGGCGGCGGTCAGGGACCTGCTCGGGCGGGCGTCGTGATCGCACGGCTGGTCGCCAAGGAGCTGCTGGAACTCCGGCGCGATGGCCGTATCTGGATGCTGCTGGCCATTCTCGGTGTGCTCGCTGCCGGCGCGGCTCTCAGCACCTGGCAGCAGGTCCGGACCCAGCATGCAGCCTGGCATGCGGCCAGTGCCGGAGAGCAGGAACGCTGGCTGGCTCAGGACGAGAAGCACCCGCATTCGGCAGCCCATTACGGCGTCTATGCATTCCGGCCGCCGGGGCCGCTGGCGACGTTCGATCCTGGCCTCGACCCCTATCTTCCGGTCACGGTGTGGATGGAAGCCCATCGCCAGAACGAGGCGCTGTATCGACCCGCTCAGGATGCCGGGTCGGCGGTCAGGTTCGGCCGGCTTACGCCGGCCACCATCGTCGGTGCGCTGCTGCCGCTGCTCATTGTGCTCGTTGCGGCGCCTGCGATCAGCGGCGAGCGGGAGCGGGGAACCCTCACGCAACTGCTCGCACAGGGGGTGGCGCCGGGGCGCTGGGTTCTGGGCAAGGGCCTGGCGCTTGCCACGCTGCTCGCAGGGCTGCTCCTGCCCCTGTGGTTGTTGGTGACGGCCGTCCTGATCGTCGCTTCCGCGCCAACAGATACGCTGGCGCGCTGGCTGGCCGCGGGCGCGCTGGTTGCGCTTTATCTGGGCGGATTTCTTCTGACCTGTCTGTTCGTGTCCGCCTGCAGCCGGTCGGTCCGGACCGCGCTGCTCGTTCTGCTCTCGGTGTGGGCCGTCTCCACCCTCATCGCGCCGCGCGCGGTGCTGGAGTGGGCACAGTGGCGCCACCCCACGCCGTCGAGCTTCGAGTTCAGACAGGCGCTGCAGGCGGACTTGCGGGACCGGAGCGAACTTGATGCAAGGCTGGCGCGACGTGCCGCGGAGCTGCTGGAAGCGCATGCTGTGGACCGAGTCGAACAGCTCCCAGTCAATTTCGACGGATTCCGACTGCAGGCGGCAGAGGAGCACGATTACGCCGTGTTCGACGCCCACTTCGGGCGCCTGCACGAGGGCTACCTGGCCCAGGAACGCCTACTGCAATGGTTCGGCGTCCTCGCGCCCTATCTGGCCTTCAGTGCCGCGTCGAGCGGCCTGTCGGGCACCGACCTTCTCCACTACCGCCACTTTGCTGACAGCGCCGAACAACACAGACGGGTGATGCAGGAGATGCTGAACGAGGCCATCTATCGCAATCCCGAGGTTGACGGGCAGCGTTATCTGGCCGGCCCGGAGTTGTGGGCCACCGTTCCCGAGTTCGAGTACTCGGCCCCGTCCCTTGGTCGCATCATCAGCGGCCATGCGCCGGCGTTTGCCGTGCTCACAGGCTGGTTGCTGCTGCCACTGATGGGCCTGCTGCGGGTCGCACCGCGCCTGCAGCCATGAACAGCGCCGTCGTCCGCGGTGAGGTTCGGCTGCTGCTGCGTGATCCTGCGGTGTGGACCGTGCTGCTGGTCCTCGTCGTCACCCTGATCGGCGCGGTGATTCAGGGCGTGCTTCGCAAGCACGCAGAGATCGCCGTCTTCACGGAAATGGCAAATGCCGATGCTGCCAGGCTGGAGTCGGCGACCTGGGACGCCATACGCCTGGAAGAGCAGGGTGGAAACGTCTCGCGATTTCGTGATCCGCGCAACGCAGACGTGGTCGGGCGGCGACTGGCAGTGCAACATCTGATTCTGCCGCCGACGGGACTGGCTGCGCTGGCTGTTGGCCAGAGCGACCTGCACCCGGCGTGGCATCCCGTGTCCTTGGAACCGCGCGACCAGCTGCTCGCCGAAGGCGAGCTCAATGCTCCACGGCAGCTGGCCGTGGGTCGCTTCGACGTCAGTTTCGTGGTGGTGTTCGTCGCGCCGCTGTTGCTGCTCGGTCTGCTGGCAGGGTCCCCCGCCCGCGAGCGGGAGTCGGGGATACTGCCTCTGCTGGCCGTGCAGCGGGGTCGACTCGGTGGTTGGCTGGCGCTGCGTACAGGACTGCGCCTGCTGATTGTCCTGCTGCCCATCCTGGTGGTGGGCGTCGTGGTGGCATGGCTTCCCGGCCCTGGCCCACTCGAGACCGCGGCATCCGAGACGTGGCTGCGCCTTGGGCTTTGGGGCTTGGCGGTTGCAGGTTACCTGACGTTCTGGGCCGCCCTCGGCGTCTGGATGGGTACGCTGGCGCTGGATACCGCCCGCGCTGTGCTGGCGCTTGCGGCGGCGTGGCTGCTGCTGGTGATCCTCCTTCCCGCCATCGCGAACGTCGCGCTGGAGCTGAGTTACCCACAACCGTCCCGCATCGAGTACGTGGATGCCATGCGCGCCGCAACGGATCTTGCCCGCGCGGAAGGCAGCGAGGTTCTGCAGCAGTACCTGGAGGATCACCCGGAGATGGCGGGCGACGACGTCGACGTGGACGACTTCTTCGCTCAGCGCCTGCTGGTTCAGGCGCGGGTCGAGGAGGCGCTGCGCCCCTTGTCGACCGCCTTCGAACAGCAGCGGCAGGCGCGTGCCCGTCAGGTGCGCTGGTTGCGCTGGGCGTCGCCGGCCATGCTCACCTCGGAGGGGCTCGCGGATGCCGCGGGGACCTCCGAGTCACGGCAGGCCGACTTCCTGCAGCAGGTGCATGGGTTTCATGATGCCTGGCGGGATTTCTTCGGGCCTCGGGTGCTTGCGGGACGGCCGTTTTTCGACCATGACCGCATTCCGACCTTCGAGTATTCGCACGAGCCCCCGACTCGATTGGCGGCACGAATGGCTGTGGTCATGCTCGGTTGCTTCGGGCTCAGTGTCGCCTTGGGTCTGCTGGCGTTGCGTCGCGCTCGCAGTCTCCCTAAGGTCATGGGCAACGAGTGACCTCACGGCATCGACGCTAAGGAGTGCAGCACGATGAACGCTCCGGATCCCGACCTGCGGGAGCGGATTCTGGACGAAGCATTGGCGCTGGCGGCGCTGGATTCATGGGAAGCGGTGCGGCTGCACGCGGTGGCGGATCGCCTCGGAATCGGACTGGACACGATCCGCGGCCACTTCGCGGAGAAGGAGGATCTCGTCGAGGCCTTCTTCGATCGGGCCGATGCCGCCATGCTGCGGTGTTCGGAACAGCAGGATCTCTTGCATCTCGATCCGCGCGCACGCCTGCAGACGCTGATTCTGGCTTGGCTCCATGCGCTGGCGCCGCATCGGCGCGTCGTACGTGAGATGATCGCGGGCAAGCTGGAACCCGGTCACCTGCACGTTCAGATTCCAGGCCTGTTGCGCGTGAGTCGCACCGTGCAGTGGCTGCGTGAGGCCGCCGGTCTCGATGCGACGTTTCTGCGGCGGGCGCTGGAGGAGACCGCGCTCACCGGCATTTACCTGGCCACATTTGCACGTTGGCTGAACGACGATTTGGACGATTTTGCGGCCACCGTCCGCTTCCTCGAAGGTGCCCTTGGGGGCGCTGAGCGGCTGGCGGAAGGCTTCGGGGGCTGGGGTCGCTCGGAGGCGGCGTCGACGCACGGACCCAAGGATTCATAGTGGGTCGGTTGCAGCGCGCAACAACATCGAATCGCAATTCACGGCCCAGGGTCACCACGGCTAGCGGCGGAGGTAGCAATGACTGCTGAAGATAGACACGAAGACCGGAGCGCCAGCGGACCGATGCAGGGACTGTTGAGCCACTTCTGCGAAGCGCTTGAGCATGGCCTCTCGCCGCTGCTCAAGCCCATCTCCGAAGTGGCGGACGACTTCAATGCTCAAGCCACTGCCGTACCCGCCGTACTGCCGCCCATGAGGGAAGTTGCCGATCAGATTTCGCTGCTGGTGGACAAGATGGCGGAGCAGCAAGCCTACGTGCTGATCTTCGGCCCCCTGAAGAGCGGCAAGAGCACGCTCATGAATGCGATCTGCGGCAAGTACGTCAGCGAAGTGAGTTGCCTGCCGGCCTATCCCTGCCTCGTGCACGTCGCGCATGCGGAGCAAACCCGTTTCCAGGTGACACGCTACAACGGCAGCACGAACACCATCGTTGACGAACCGGCGCTGGCGCAGGCGGTGGCCGACGACCACAAGGTGCTGGTCGAAGCGCTGCGCAGCTGTGAAGCCGCCGGCATCGACTTCGAGCCGCAGCAGCATGCCACCACGGCCATCAGACGTATCGATATCCGGGTGCCGGCGGGCGATCTGGCTCAGTCGGGTGCGGTGCTCGTGGACACGCCTGGGCTGTATACGCGCATGAAGTTCGGCTACGACAGGATGACCCGCGATTTCCGCAACGCGGCAGCCTGCGCGATCTTCGTCGTCAAGACGGACAATCTTTTTCTGGATCAGGTGTTTGCCGAGTTCGAGGACCTGCTGGAACTGTTCGGGCGCATCTTCCTGGTGGTGAACCTGGACTCGACCAAACAGGACCTGCAGTCCGATGGCACGCTGGCGCCGTCCCTGGAGCACGCGGATCCGCAGGCGATTGTGCGGGCGTTCGAGAATTTGGCGATGACGGCGCCGCTGCGCGAGGCGCGGCAGGACGGTCGCTTGCAGATCTATCCGGTGGATCTCCTGCGGGCTGCCAGTGGGCGCATCGGCAGGCAGGAACAGGAGCAGGTAGAAGCCGAAGGCGCCCGGGATTTCGCTGCCCTGCTCGAGGACCTCACCGAGTACCTCAACAGCAACGAGTACCTGCGTGGTTTCGTCGCAGACGGGCTGCAGCGGGCCGCCGCTCTGCTGGATGACCTCGGCGACCTGCTCGAGCATCGCGACGTTTTGAGCTTGCAGGGCCGGGGTCGAACGCTGGCGGAACGCAAGGCGCAGCTCGAATCAGCGGATGCTGCGCTCGACCGGATCGTGGCCATCGATTGGCGCGCCCTGGCAGCGCGGCAGGGCGCGCTGCTGCGCGAGCGCGTCGAATCCGAGATCGAGCCCCTGCGGTCGTCGGCTCGACAGACCCTGCATGACGCCCTTGCAGCCTGGTTCGAGAACGACAGCAGCCTCGCTGCGCTGTGCCGCGACAGTCTGGCGCCGGAGCTGGAACGCGTGCACGAGGAACTCGGGCGCCTGCTGCGCGACGAGTGCGAGAGTCAGCTCGGCCCGGCGGCGGCCATGGCTGATCTGGATGCGGAACCGGCATCGGATCTGGAAACGGCCGGCGTCGATCTCGCGTCGGCGCTGCGTGATGTGCTCGATGAGCGCCCCCTAGCTGCGGGCCTTCCTACGCCGGTCACGGTGCTGGACAGCCTGCAGCTGCCCGTGCGCCGGCGCATCATCGACTGGTTGTTGCTGCGCCGGCCGGCGACGGTACGGCGCTACTTCTTCGGGCCGCCGGAAGCACCGGAGATTCGCCTCACCGCCGCAGAGAAGGCACGCCGTCTCGGTGATTCCGGCCGTGAGGCCATGGCCGACCAGCTCGATGCCTTGCTTGAGCCGATGTTCGAGTGTGCCGGGGGCAGCATGCTGGAAGCGTGGGTGAGCCGTCATCAGGGCGAATTGGCGGCTCAGCTCGACCGCCGCAGCAGCGAGCGGCGGGCGGCGATCCTCAGCGAGCTCGATGAGGTCAGCGCGGAGCTTGCGCAGGTGCAGCGGGTCGTGGATCGACTCGGGGCGCTGCGGCAACTGGCTGCGCAACGCAGCAGTCTCGTCTCTGCGCTTATGGACGAACTCGCGGCACTGGATCCTTCAGCCCTCGGCCGGCCGTTGGACTTTCTCGCCGCTTCCGAAACCGAAGTGGACACGGCTGAGGACGCACGGGTCTGAGCGGGTATCAGGTTGTGACCATCCCGGGTCAACCGTAGACTGGGCGGTTCGGCACATGTCTTTGGAGGGCGGTGCTTGCACGAGCTGGATACGGAGCGCCTACGTTTGCGAGCGTTTGCCGTGGAGCATCTCGATGCGCTTCACGCGCTGTGGACCGATCCGGACGTGCGTCGCTATCTGTGGGACGACCGCGTCATCTCCCGTGAACGCGCAGCCAAGGTGATCGCAGACAGCGAGCACAATTTTGAGGAGCGCGGTTTCGGATTCTGGGCGATGCTACTGCGTGCCGAGGGCGATGCCCTGATCGGGTTCTGCGGCTACCGCCTGTTCGAGGAGACCGGAGAACCGGAATTGCTCTACGGGATCCTGCCTCGCTTCTGGGGCAAGGGTTTGGTGTCCGAGGCTGCCCATGCCGTCATCCGTGATGGCTTCGAACGCTGTGGCTTTCAACGCATCATTGCCGCCACCGATACGCCCAATCAGTCATCCGTTAAGGTGATGCAGCGCCTCGGCATGCTGTTTCTCAAGCGGGGCAAATTCCATGGTCTCGATACCGTGTTTTTCGAGCTTTCGCCGGCGGACTATGCGGACCATCTCGAGCTTGGGGCGCGCAGCACCTGATGAACGTCGATGCGTTCGAAGTCCGGGTTCGAGGGCGGGTGCATGGGGTGTGCTTTCGCGCCTCGACCCGGCGGGCCGCGCCCGAACTCGGACTCGTCGGCTGGGTCCGCGACGAGGCGGATGGGAGTGTCGCCATGCACGTTCACGGCCCACCGGGCGCGCTGGAGCAGTTTCAGGCTTGGACCCATCGTGGCCCTCCCGGTGCCCGTGTTGATACGGTCGAAGTTGCGTCTGTTGCCGTGGAGTCCCGGCTCGAGACATTCGAGGTCCGGCGATGACGCCAGACATCGTGCTGCTGAGCGTCAGTTTCCATCTCGATGGCTGTCGGTCCCTGAAGGAGCGAAGGCAGCGTCTCGGTGGTCTGCGTCAGCGCCTGGGGCGGGAGAGTGGTGTCGCGCTGTGTGAGCATGCTTGCGATGATCCGGAAGCGTCGATCTGGAGTATTGTGATCGTAGCGAGCAGTCGGCGCGGGGCGACCGATCTCGCCGGCCGAATCGAACGGGATCTGGAGTCCCGGGTCGATGCTGTCATTCAGGATCTGACCCGGGAGTGGTTGTAGCTTTCTCGAAACGGGCGTGACCGGAGGTCACACAGATGTTCCCGAACCGGTCACGCCGGAGAGCGCCTGTCCTGCTCATCTGCCTCGGTCTTTCGCTGCTGATGACCGGGTGTGCGCCTGAAGATCCGGCGGCCACGATGCTCGCGGAGTACCGAATCCGCATCGCCCGCGTCGTGGACGTCGACCTGGAACCTGCGGCGATGCCCCCGCTTGCAACATGGCCGCGAAATCGGGAGCGAACCCTCGTCGTCCCGCCCCTGCGGGCAGGACTTGGCCGCTTTCTGAGCCTGCATCGCTGCGACCTCGGCAGTCTCATCGGGGAACGCAGCTCCCAGCTCGGCCGGGTGATGCGGCCGAGTCAACTGCTCTCCTACGAGCATCGATTCCTGTTGGCGGCGGAGCGCTGCCTCGTCCGACTCGAGGGTGATTCGGGCCAGGAGGCGCTGCGGGCGGATCTCGCCGACATCGTCGCATTCAAGCGTGAGCGGCTGCCGCTGCTGGCATGGAATGCGACGCTGGGCGGTGAGGACCTGGCGGGCGCCCATGCCCTGGATGTCCCTGCTCTGCCACCCGATCGCACGGAACTGGCAGGGCAGGCCGAAGCCGAGGCGCTGCGACTGCTGGCGGATCGATTGCCGCGTCTAGGCTGGGATGACCTGGACATGGCCGCATGGGATGCGCCCTGGGAGGTCTTGAGTCGAAGTGCCTTCCCTGGGCGTGCTCGGCGGGGCGTGCAGTTGCTCACCCACTATCTTGACGAGGTTGCGCGCCTGCTGGAGGCGCGGCAGGCGCAGCGACCCCTGTGCCCACAGGGGCGGCCGACCCGCGATGCGGACATCCTCGTCAATGTGTTCAGGGGGTATCATGCAGACTCCGTGCAGCCCTACCTGGTGGCCATCGATGGCGCCCAGCGTCGCTGGTTTGCGGCCATCGATACGCTGGCGGCCGCGCAACGGGTGACGCCGCCGCAAGGATTTGCGGAGTTCGCAACCGAGGTGCTCGAACCCTCAGGTAGCGCGTGGCAAAGTTTCGTCACGGCCCGGCAGCGGCATACCGCGGCCTGGCAGGATGTGCTCGATCGTTGTGCTCTGTCGCCCACTGCCGGGTGACACTAGAGGATATTCACGTTATGCGTCTGCTTCTGATCGCCGCCTTGATTGCCGGAGTCGCCTGGGTGCTGCTGCGCAACGTGCAGGAGCGCCGACAGGCGTGGCTTGCGCGTCTGGCCCTGCCTGGCCGCTGGCAGGGTGATCAGGACGGTGTGCACTACCGTCTCGAGCTCAGCGGCGGCCTGGACGGGGGCCAATACCAGGAAGTCAATGAAGGTCCGTCCGGACGCCACGAGGAGGCGGGCAGCTGGCGCCTCAGCGGGAACAGCGTCGTCTTTGAACCCGAGGGAGGAGCCGCCTGCTCATGTGATCTCCGGTTGTTCGAGAGTGGCCGCATCGGACTGCATGGGCCAGGCCGCGAGCGTCGGGTTTACGTACGGCAAGGGGACAACGTGGTCATGCTTCCTCGCCGCCGCGGGTGAGGCTCACGGCGACGGCCACGGCGCCTGCGAACAGAAAGGCCGGCAGCAGCTCGTAGAGTTCGAACCAGCCGCCGGACAGCTCGCTCCATATCACGACTGTGATGCCGCCGGTCAGCATGCCGGCCAGGGCGCCCATGGCCGTCAGGCGTGGCCAGTGCAGCGCCAGCAGCAGCACTGGCCCGAAGCTCGCCCCCAGCCCTGCCCAGGCATGGCTGACCAGCGTCAGGACGCGGCTGTCCGGGTTCAGAGCTAACCACAGCGCCACGCCGGCGATGGTCAGGACGGCGAACCGGCCCACCTTCACCAGCTCGGTGCTGCTCGCGGCGGGCCGGATCCAGGTCTTGTAGACATCTTCCGCCAGGCAGGTCGATGCGACCAGGAGCTGGGAGTCGATGGTGCTCATGACGGCAGCCAGGATCGCAGCCAGTACCACCCCCGCCACCAGCGGATGGAACAGGAGCTGGGTGAGGGCAATGAATACGGTCTCCGGTTCGTCCAGCGACGGCGTGAACACGGCACTACCTCCGATGCCGATGGCCACAGCGGCAATGGTGGTCACGAACATCCAGGACATGCCGATGTGCCGGGCCCGGGTCAGCTGCTCCGGATCGCCGATGGCCATGAAGCGAGCGAGG
This sequence comes from Gammaproteobacteria bacterium, assembly GCA_007694905.1. Classification (GTDB taxonomy): domain Bacteria; phylum Pseudomonadota; class Gammaproteobacteria; order Pseudomonadales; family Azotimanducaceae; genus SLTB01. The sequence goes on from REEU01000153.1 coordinate 64,602, forward strand.
ATATGCGGCTGGCCGAAGTAGCCGAGCCCCCATGCCAGCAGGGACAGCAATGCCACCAGCGTCAGGTCGGTGAATGGGTCGAGGTGGCCTGAGGGCGGCTCGATTGGGCCGGCTGCACCGAACATCAGGAGAATCGGGACAGCCGCCAGCGCCAGCAGCATGAGGCTGCCCTGAAAGAAGTCCGTCCACGACACGGCCAGAAACCCGCCTGCCACGGTGTAGGCAACGATGATGGCCGCGCCTACGAACAGGGCCGTGTGGTAGTCCAGTCCAAGCGTCGTTTCGAACAGACGCGCGCCTGCTACCAGGCCCGCAGCCACGTAGAACGTGAAGAAGAACAGGATCAGCCCTGTGGCAGTCATGCGCAGCACGCGCAGTGTCTGCCGGTCGCCGCCGCGCGTCAGGACACGGCTGAGCAGTTCCGGTAGCGTCAGCGCGTCATCTGCGGCGGCCGATGCCCGCCGCAGGGGCCCGGCCACCAGCCGCCAGTTTGCCCAGGCGCCCAGCAGCAGCCCGACCACGATCCACGCCTCGCCCAGACCGGTCAAGTAGATGGCGCCAGGCAGCCCGAGCAGCAGCCAGCCGCTCATGTCCGATGCCCCGGCCGACAGCGCCGTTACGCCCGGTCCCAGGGTCCGGCCGCCGAGAACGTAGTCCGATATGCCGAGGGTTCGCCGCCAGGCGAGGAAGGCGATGGCGAAGAGGATCAGCAGATAGCCGCCGAAGGCGGTGAGGGTCGTGGTCTCCAGGGTGCGCTTCCGGCTGCCTTCTCGAAGCAAGCCAGTGTCCCTCAATGAACGGTGCCATGCACCTGCGAAGCTTCCGCCTGCGCTGCCTGTCGGGACTGCGCGTGCGGTGATCGGTCAACCCGTGAGCCTGGACTCCATGCAGGGTAGAATGCGCCGCTTCGGCCACGGCCTGCTGCAACGGAACCACCATGAGCGAGCAGTTTCCTTACGATACGGAAGTGGAGACGCTGGACGGCGAACGGACCACCCTCGAGGCCTATCGGGATAAGGTTCTGCTGGTGGTCAACACAGCCAGCAAGTGCGGGTTCACGCCCCAGTACGAAGGTCTCGAGAAACTCTATCGGGAGCATCGTGATGCGGGCTTGGAAGTGCTTGGCTTTCCCTGCAACCAGTTCATGCAGCAGGAACCTGGTGATGCGTCTGCAATCCGTGAGTTCTGCTCCCTGAAATACGATGTCAGCTTTCCCATGTTCGCGAAGGTGGACGTCAATGGTCCCAACACCCATCCCGTCTTCAAGGCGCTGAAGAGCTCGAAGAAGGGGCTGCTTGGATCGGAAGCGATCAAGTGGAATTTCACCAAGTTCCTGGTTGGGCGGGACGGGACGGTGCTCGCGCGGTTTGCGCCCAACGATGCGCCGGATTCCCTGGCGGAGCCGGTTCGCAGGGCGCTGGCCTGAGCGACGCGTGGACGCTGCCCTGGAACAGGCGCTCGGCCGCGCCCTGGAGCGCCTCGAGGCGTGGCTGCCGCCGCTGGAACCACCGGTGGACTTTGCGCAGGTCGCTGCGGCCGTCTGGCGGGCGGGCCCTCTGGGGGGGCATCTTGCGCCACGTGGCCAGGTGGATCCCATCGGCATCGACGACCTGCTCGGCATCGAACGGCAGAAGCATCGCGTGCTGATCAATACGCGTCAGTTCATCGCCGGCCTTCCCGCCAACAACGTCCTGCTCTGGGGGGCACGCGGCAGCGGCAAGTCGTCGCTGGTCCATGCATTGCTCAATGCCCATCAGGCGGACGGGCTGCGTCTGGTGGAGGTGGATCGCGCGGCGCTGGCCTCGCTGCCTGAGATCGTGGCCCGACTCGCACCGGAGCCCTGGCGGTTCATCCTGTTCTGCGACGACCTTTCTTTCGAGGCAAACGATCCGTCCTACAAGGCGCTCAAAAGCGTGCTCGAAGGCTCGGTCTTCACCACCTCCGAGAACATCATCATTTATGCTACCTCGAACCGGCGGCATCTGCTGCCGGAGTTTCAGGCGGAGAATCTCGAAACGCGACATACCGCCGATGGCGAGATCCACCCGGGGGAAACGACCGAAGAGAAGGTCTCGTTGTCCGACCGCTTCGGTCTGTGGGTGTCGTTCCAGCCCATGCCCCAGGCCCAGTACCTGGATGTGGCCGCTCACTGGGTCGGAAGGCTGGCACGGCGTCACGGTGAATCGCTGCCGTTCGACGAGGAGGCGCGGGCGGAAGCGCTGCGCTGGGCCCTTGCCCGAGGCAACCGCAGTGGCCGGACCGCGAATCACTTTGCTCGGCATTGGGTAGGTACCCGCCTCCTCGATGCCCGCGGTTGGACATGAATCGAACCTGCGTCCGGCAGCCCCGGATGCGCATTATCAACAGCCCAGAGGAGTGACCATGGCTGTCCTTTCTAGAGAAGCATTGCTCGCCGTAATACTGATCGTCGTGCTGATCGCGCCTGCCCACGCAGATGTGGTCTGGTTGAAGAGCGGCGACCGTGTCAGCGGCAACGTGGACAGCCTTGACAGCAGCACCCTCCGGATTGATACAGAGTGGGGCGGTGTGTTGCTGATCAAGCGCGACGCCATCGCCTCCATCGATACCGAACGGGAACTCAACCTGGAGCTGCCCGACGGCGAGCGCACAACGGCCCGGTTGCAGGTAGACGACGAGGGACGTCAGGTGGTCGTGGACGACGCCGGTGAGCGACCCCTAAACGTGGCAGTGATTCAGCAGGCGAGCGTCAACGCGCTGACCGGGCGGCCCAAGGATCGCTGGGAATCGCGGCTGACCTATGGACTCAATATCTCCGATGGCAACAGTGATACCGAGAGCCATGCCCTGCGGGCGCACTCGCTGTTGCGCCGTGGTGCGTTCCGCCACGCTGTCAATGCGGACGTCGATCTGAAGAAGGACGATGGCAACACGACGCGGGAACTGTATCGGGTCGGCTACCAGCTCGACTGGTTCTTTCAGGACGACTGGTACGCCTTTGGCAGCAGCGAGTACTTCCAGGACAAGCTGCGCGAAGTGGACTATCGGGTCACGCTGGGCTTGGGTGTCGGCTATCAGTTCTGGGACACGTCGCTCGGTGCGTTTTCGGTCGAAAGTGGCATCAGTGAGGTGATCGAGAAGGTCGGTGGCGAAAGCGACAACAATCGGGCGTTTCGGCTCGGCGCCGACTACAACCGCTTCTTCATGGGCAAGCGCCTGGAGTTGTTTCACCGCAACGAAGTGCTGGTGCTGGCCGAGCGTGATCGCGGTGAGCTTCTGCAGACGTCCACAGGCTTACACTATGCTCTCAATTCCTTCCTGAGCACGAACGTCCGGATCGACTTCGACCACGAGACCGAGCCGGCGCCGGGACGCAAGAAATCCGACGTCACCTACATCATCGGCATCGGCTTCACCTGGTGATTTCCACAGCGCCGACTTCCAAGGCGGCGTTTGTGGGAGCTTCCAGGCCGCGCGCAGCGCGGACGGACCGATTCCTTGGCGATTTTCCTCGCGCTTCGGGCGCTGTTTCGTTGCCGGAAGGCGCCTGAGCATCACTTTTCTTGACTCGGAGCAAACCGCTGCTAGACTACGCCGCCTGTCGCCTCAGAGGTCCTGGCCGGGGCGGCAGGGAGTACAGTGTCCCCTTCGTCTAGAGGCCTAGGACACCGCCCTTTCACGGCGGTAACAGGGGTTCGAATCCCCTAGGGGACGCCATCTTTGCCAAGCCCGCCCGAGGTGGTAGATTTGGGCCGGATGTGAAGTTCGCAAAGCGGGAATAGCTCAGTTGGTAGAGCACAACCTTGCCA
>REEU01000101.1 GCA_007694905.1 Gammaproteobacteria bacterium
AGCCTCGCTCGAGTGGCTCGAGCGTCACCTTCGCGCGGGTCTTGCTGACTTCCTGAACCTGAATGTTCTTCGGTGTCAGGAATTCGTTGACCGATCGTGCCATGGGGTTCACCTGCCGTTGGGGTTACTTGGAGTAGAGCTCGACGATCAGGTTCTCATTGATCTCCGAGGGCAACTCCTCCCGATCCGGAAACCGCTTGAAGGTTCCGGTGAGCTTGCTTGCGTCCACTTCGACCCAGGCCACCGGCGCCCGCTGCGCGGCGAGTTGCAGTGCGGACTGAATCCGCAGCTGGCTGCGCGACTTCTCGCGCACACTGACCACGTCCTCCGCCTGGACCTGGTAGGACGGGATGTTGACCGTCTGGCCGTTCACCTCGATGGATTTGTGCGACACCAGCTGCCGCGACTCCTGCCGCGTGCTGCCGAATCCCAGCCGATAAACGACGTTGTCGAGACGCCCTTCCAGCAGACGCAGCAGGTTCTCGCCAGTGGCGCCCTTCTGCCGATCCGCCTTCTTGTAGTAGTTGCGGAACTGCCGCTCCAGCACGCCGTACATCCGCCGCACCTTCTGCTTCTCGCGCAGCTGGATCGCGTAGTCGGACTGGCGCTGGCGCCGCGCGCCGTGCTGGCCCGGCGGCGTTTCCGCCTTGCACTTGGACTCCAGCGGACGTACGCCGCTGGTCAGCATGAGATCGGTGCCTTCGCGCCGAGCCAGCTTCAAACGGGGACCGAGGTAACGGGCCATCTATCTGCTACTCCTGCCTGCTTCGCCCAACATCACACGCGCCGCTTCTTGGGCGGGCGGCAACCGTTGTGGGGAATCGGGGTGACGTCGTTGATGCTCGAAATGCGGAAACCGACCGCGTTCAATGCCCGCACTGCGGACTCACGTCCCGGCCCCGGACCCCGGACGAAGACATCGAGATTCTTGACGCCGAACTCCAGCGCCGCATTGCCAGCCTTCTCGGCCGCCACCTGCGCTGCGAACGGAGTCGACTTGCGCGAGCCACGGAAGCCCGAACCACCGGAGGTGGCCCAGCACAGGGTGTTCCCCTGCCGATCCGTAATCGTGATGATCGTGTTGTTGAACGACGCATGCACGTGGGCCACCGCGTCAACCACGGTCTTCTTCGCGCGTTTCTTGGTGCTGGCTTCGGCCATGATTCGCTTTCCCGAAAAGTGCTACAGCCGCAGAGCGTCGGGCCCGGGATCGGGCCCGTACATCATCTGCGGATCGGACGCGCCGGACCCTTGCGGGTGCGGGCGTTGGTCTTGGTTCGCTGACCGCGAACGGGCAGTCCGCGCCGGTGACGGATGCCGCGATAGCAGCCGAGATCCATCAGGCGCTTGATGTTCATAGACACTTCCCGGCGCAGATCGCCTTCCACAGTGCGCTTGGCAATCTCGTTCCGCAGCGCATCGAGTTCGCCTTCGGTCAGTTCAGCGACCTTACGCGACCCCTCGACGCCGGCTGCAACGCAGATCTCGGCGGCCGAAGTGCGGCCCAAACCGAATATGTACGTCAGCGCGATCGCGGCGTGCTTGTTGTCCGGGACGTTTACACCAGCAATACGGGCCATTCAGGCACTCCCACTCGAATCCGGGCAGCCAGGCCCTGCCAAAAAAGGCGCAACAGGGTAGCTGCAAAGCCGGCTGAAATCAATCATTTGCCACGTCGACGACGGCAACATCAAAAGGGCCTCAGCCCTGACGCTGCTTGTGGCGCGGCTCCGCCGAGCAGATCACCCGTACGACGCCGTTGCGACGGACGATCTTGCATTTCCGGCACATCTTGCGTACCGAAGCACGTACCTTCATTTCCATCTACTCCCGAGAAGAACGCGCGCGGATTCAGGTCCGCCGCATCCCCTTGCCGTAACCCTTCAGGTTGGACCGTTCCATCAATTTGGCGTACTGACTCGACATCAGGTGCGCCTGGACCTGGGACATGAAGTCCATGGACACCACCACCACGATCAGCAACGCAGTGCCGCCGAGGCGGAACGTGATGCCGAAGCCCACCACCAGGAGTTCCGGCAGCAGACAGACCAGTGCGACATAAACCGAACCGAACATGGTCAGACGCGTCGTCACGTCGTCGATGTATTTCGCGGTCTGCTGCCCGGGACGAATCCCCGGCACGTATGCGCCCTGCCGCTTCAGGTTTTCCGCAATTTCCTTCGGGTTGAACATCAACGCCGTATAGAAGAAGCAGAAGAAAATGATCCCGCCTGCAAACAGGAGGATGTAGAGGAAATTACCCGGCGACAACGCAAGCGAGATTCTCTGCAACCACTCCATGCCCGGCGACTGACCGAACCACTGCGCCATCGAAGCCGGCGCCAGGAGCAGGCTCGACGCGAAAATAGCCGGGATCACACCCGCCATGTTCACTTTCAGCGGCAGATGACTCGACTGCGCCGCGAATACCTTTCGGCCCTGCTGCCGTTTCGCATAGTTCACTGTGATCCTTCGCTGACCACGCTCGATGAAGACCACGAAGGCCACCACACCCAGTGCCAGCGCGCCGATCACCAACAGCGCGATGATGTTGATGTCACCCTGCCGCGCCGCCTCGAAGCTCTGCCCGATTGCGGCCGGAAAGCCCGCCACGATGCCGGCGAAGATCAAAAGCGAGATGCCATTGCCCACCCCGCGCTCCGTGATCTGCTCGCCCAGCCACATCATGAACACTGCGCCCGTCACCAGGGACACCGTCGCCACGAAATAGAAACCGAACCCGGTCACATAGCTTAGGCCCTGGGACGCCAGGCCCACCGACATGCCCCACCCCTGGATCAGGGCGATGAGCACCGTGCCATAGCGCGTGTACTGCATGATCTTGCGCCGACCCGCTTCACCTTCTTTCTTCAACTGCTCCAGCCGCGGGTCCATGGCTGTCAGCAGGTTCATGATGATCGACGCCGTAATGTAAGGCATCACGCCCAGCGCCAGGATGCTCATGCGCTCCAGCGCGCCGCCGGAGAACATGTTGAACAGATCCAGAATGCCACCCTGCTGCTGCTCGAACAGGGCGCGCAGTCGGTCAGGATCGATCCCGGGCACAGGAATGTGCGTGCCGATGCGATAGATGAGCAGCGCCAGCAGCACGAACAGCAGGCGGCGGACAAGTTCCTGCACACCTTTCTGCGCACCTGCAAGGGCCTGTTGATTCGCCGCCATCTACTGCCTCGCTTGGCACCCGGACATCACCGGGCGCACGGATTCATTCAGTGTCGGCCGCCGGAGCACTCGCGGGTGCGTCTTCGACCTTGCCGCCGGCTGCCTCGATGGCCGCACGCACGCCCTTGGTCACCGGGACCCCTTGCACCGTCAGTGCACGGTCGATGCTGCCGGACAGGACGATTCGCGCCCGCTTCATGTTCCGACGCACCACCCTTGCCTTCTTCAGCATCTCGAGGTTGACCAGGTCGCCCTCGACCTTGGCCAGCTCAGAGGAGCGCACTTCGGCCGTCACACGGCCGACACGGGAGGTGAAGCCGAGCTTCGGCAGCCGCCGCTGCAGCGGCATCTGGCCACCCTCGAAACCGGGCTTCACGCCGCCACCGGAGCGCGACTTCGCACCCTTGACGCCACGACCCGCGGTCTTGCCCTGGCCAGCCGAATGGCCGCGACCGACGCGCTTCTTGGCCGGGCGGCTGCCCTCGGCGGGATGCAGATCGTTCAAGCGCATGGCTACTCTCCTTCGATCCGTACCAGGTACGGAACCTTATTGATCATGCCGCGCACGGACGGCGTGTCCTCGACCTCGACGCTATGGCCGATCCGTCGCAGACCGAGCCCGCGCACACAGGCCTGATGGGACTTCAAACGCCCATGAACGCTGCGCACCAGTGTCACCTTGATCTTGCTCTGGCTCATCTCGATATTTCCTTAAGCGGTGATCCGGTCAGCTCGCCAGCTCTTCGACCGCCTTGCCCCGCTTCGCGGCCACATGGCCCGGAGCGCGCGCGTTCTTGAGTGCCTTGAAAGTTGCCTGGACCACGTTCACAGGATTCGTGGACCCGTAACACTTGGCCAACACGTTGTGGATCCCTGCCGCTTCGAGCAGCGCCCGCATGGTGCCACCGGCGATCACGCCCGTACCCTCGGAAGCCGGCTGCATGTAGACCTTCGAGGCACCGTGGTTCGCGCTGGTCGCATACCAGATCGTGCCGTTGTTCAACTCGACGTCGATCATGTTGCGGCGCGCAGACTCCATCGCCTTCTGAATGGCGATGGGCACCTCGCGGGCCTTGCCGCGGCCAAAACCGACGCGACCGGCGCCGTCTCCGACCACCGCAAGCGCCGTGAAGCCGAAGATCCGGCCTCCCTTCACCACCTTGGAGACGCGATTGATCTGGACGAGCTTCTCGACCAGTCCCTCTTCGCGTACTTCTTCGGTATAAGCCATGCCGTCTTCCTCAGAATTCGAGACCGGCCTCGCGGGCCGCGTCTGCAAGTGCCTTCACCCGGCCGTGATAACGGTAACCGGACCGGTCGAACGCCACTCGGGTGACGCCTGCCTCCTTCGCGCGCTCGGCGATCAGCGAGCCGACCTGCGCCGCCGCAGTGGCATTACCGGTAGCCGCGGTGCGCAGGTTGGCATCCAGAGTCGAAGCGGTGGCGAGCACCCGCGCGCCATCCTCCGAGATCACCTGGGCATACATGTGCCGTGGCGTACGATGCACGCACAACCGCACGGCTCCCAGCCGGCGCATGTGGGCCCGGGCGCGGCGAGCGCGACGCATGCGGGCCAGCTTTTTCGTGTTCGGATTCATGTTCTGCACCTGACAGATACGTTGTTCGACACCGCGGCACCCGCCGCGGATGCGGATCACTTCTTCTTCGATTCCTTGCGTCGCACCTGCTCATTCGCGTAGCGCACACCCTTGCCCTTGTAAGGCTCCGGCGGACGGTAACTGCGGATCTCCGCGGAGACCTGGCCGACGAGCTGCTTGTCGATGCCGCGCACGATGATCTCGGTCTGGGTGGGCGTCTCCACCTCGATGCCTTCCGGCAGCGCATAGTTCACCGGGTGGGAGAACCCCAGCGCGAGGTTCAACGTCCGCCCCTGAGCCTGGGCCCGATACCCGACGCCCACCAGCTGCAATCGGCGTTCGAAACCCTGCGACACGCCCGTGACCAGGTTCTGCACCACGGCGCGCGCAGTACCCGCCTGCGCCCAGCCATGCTCGGTATCACCGGCCGGAGAGAACCGCAGTTCACCTTCGGCCTGCTCAACCTTGACCTGGGCATTGATCATGGCGGCCATCTGGCCTTTTGTTCCCTTCACGCTGACTTCCTGGCCGGAAATGTTCGCTTCCACGCCGTTGGGCAGCCTGATCGGATCTTTCGCTACTCTGGACATTGTTTCGACCCGACTCGTCAGAATACGGTGCAGAGCACCTCGCCACCGACGCCCGCTGCACGTGCAGCACGATCCGTCATGACGCCCTTGTTGGTGCTCACGATCGCCACGCCAAGCCCGCCGCGCACACTCGGCAGGGATGTCTGATCCCTGTAGATGCGCAACCCGGGCCGGCTCACCCGCTTGATCTCTTCGATCACGGGCTGGCCTTCGAAATACTTCAAATTCACGGTCAGCGTGGGTTTGGCCTCGCCGTCCACGTTGAAACCTTCGACATAACCTTCCTGCTGCAGCACCTCGGCAATGGCCACCTTCAGCTTGGAAGCGGGCATGCTGACCATCGCCTTGTTCCGCGCCTGAGCGTTGCGGATGCGAGTCAACATGTCCGATACGGGGTCCTGCATGCTCATCAGGTCAGATCTCCGTCACCCTTGATCACCAGCTCGACTTCACCAGGCCCGGCACATCACCGCGCATGGCTGCTTCCCGGAGCTTGTTACGGGCGAGCCCGAACTTTCGATAGACGCCATGTGGCCGGCCCGTGACGCGGCAACGGCGCTGCTTGCGCACGGGACTCGCATCGCGCGGCAACTTCTGCAGCGCCACCTGGGCTTCCCAGCGCTCCTCTTCCGGGGCGCTGCGATCGTTGATGATCGCCTTCAGTCGCAGCCGCTTGGCCGCATACCGGGCCGCGAGCTTGGCGCGCTTCTGCTCGCGCTCGAGCATGGATTTCTTCGCCATTACGCTGCTGCTCCTGGAGTCCGGAACGGGAACTTGAACGCGGTCAGCAATGCCCGACCCTCTTCGTCCGTCCGGGCGGTGGTCGAGAAGTTGATGTCCATGCCGCGCAGCTTGTCCACCTTGTCGTAGTCGATCTCGGGGAACACGATCTGCTCCGTGAGCCCCATGGAGTAGTTGCCGCGACCATCGAAGGCCTTCGCCGACAGACCGCGGAAGTCACGCTGGCGCGGGATGGCGACGTTGATCAGGCGCTCGAGGAACTCGTACATCCGCGTGCGGCGCAGCGTGACCTTGCAGCCGATGGGCCAGCCGTCGCGGATCTTGAATCCAGCGATGGACTTGCGCGCGAGTGTCACCACGGGACGCTGACCGGTGATCAGAGCCAGGTCGTTGACCGCGGCATCGATGATCTTCTTGTCGCCCACGGCGTCGCCGAGCCCCATGTTCAGGGTGATCTTCTCGAGCTTCGGCACCTGCATGACGCTGGCATACCCGAACTCAGTCATGAGCTGGGGTACGATCTCGGTGCGATAGTGCTGGTAGAGCTTGGTCATGGTGTCTCGTCCGGATCAGGTGTCGATGGTCTTGCCAGTCGACTTGAAGACGCGCCGCTTTTCGCCATCCTCGACGAGAAAGCCGACACGGTCACCGCGGCCTTCTTCGGCGTTCCAGATCGCGATATTCGAGATCTGAATCGGCGCTTCCTTCTCGATGATGCCGCCCGCAATGTTGCGATTCGGGTCGGGCCGCGTGTGCTTCTTAATGATGTTCACACCGGAGACGACGGCCTTGCCGTTGTCGAGCACGCGCAGGACATCGCCGCGCTTGCCCTTGTCCTTGCCGGTGATGACGATCACTTCGTCGTTGCGTTTGATCTTGCGCATGTCTGCCTCCGCCTGCCTCGCCTTCAAAGCACTTCAGGCGCGAGCGATACGATGCGCATGAAGTTTTCGCCGCGCAGCTCACGGGTGACGGGCCCGAAAATCCGGGTACCGATGGGCTGGAGCTGGTTATTCAGGAGCACCGCTGCATTGTCGTCGAAGCGGATCACGGAGCCATCCGGCCGGCGTACGCCCTTGCGGGTCCGTACCACCACGGCGTTCACCACCTGCCCCTTCTTCACACGACCGCGCGGCGCTGCTTCCTTCACCGTCACCTTGATCACGTCGCCCACGCCGGCATACCGACGATGGGAGCCTCCGAGGACTTTGATGCACATCACCCGACGTGCACCGCTGTTGTCCGCGATATCCAACATGGTCTGTGTCTGAATCATTTCCTATCTCCAGATCCAGCAGTCGCCACAAAGCGCCGCTTGGATATCGCCTTGCTCGTCATACTCGCGCCGGACGCTCGTCGATCCGCACCAGACGCCAGGTCTTGGTCTTGGAGATCGGCCGCACCTCTGACACGGTGACGGTATCGCCAACCTCGCACTCGTTGTTCTCGTCGTGTGCATGCAGCTTGCTCGAGCGGCGAATGATCTTGCCGTAGAGCGGGTGCTGCACCCGGCGCTCCACCCGCACCACGATGGTCTTGTCCATCTTGTTGCTGACCACGGTTCCGGTCACCATCCGCGGATTCGTCTGCTTCGCTTCGCTCATCGCTTCATCGCTCGTCGCTTGTTGGGGCGCTACGCTGCTCACTGGGCGGTCGCCTTCTCGCGCAGCACGGTCTTGATCCGTGCAATATCGCGCCGTGTCGCACCCAGCAGATGGGTCTGGCCCAGCTGGCCGGTACCCTTCTGCATGCGGAGGTTGAACTGCTCCTTGAGCAGCTTGGTCAACTCCGAGCGCAGGTCCGCCTCGCTCTTCTCGCGCAGATCACTCACGTTCATCACATCGCCGTCCGTTTCACGAAGGTGGTGGCGAAGGGCAGCTTCGAGGCGGCCAGCCGAAAGGCCTCCCGCGCCACGTCCTCACTCACGCCTTCCATCTCATAGAGCACCCGGCCGGGCTGGATCTGCGCGACCCAGTACTCAACGCTGCCCTTGCCCTTGCCCTGGCGCACTTCCAGGGGTTTCTGGGTGATCGGCTTATCCGGGAATACCCGGATCCAGATCTTGCCGCCACGCTTGACGTGCCGGGTCATGGCCCGTCGGCCGGCCTCGATCTGACGTGCCGTCATGCGGCCCCGGTCGACGGCTTTGAGACCGAATTCGCCGAAGCTGACTGAACTGCCACGCTGCGCCAGACCGCGATTGCGACCCTTGAACTGCTTGCGAAACTTGGTGCGCTTGGGCTGTAACATCTATAGAACCTCGATCAGGGCGCCCGGCTCAGCTCGCCGCCGCGGCTGCCGCCTCTTCCTTCGATCCAATTACTTCACCCTTGAAGATCCATACCTTCACGCCGATCACACCGTACGTGGTATGGGCTTCCGCGGTGGCGTAGTCGATGTCCGCGCGCAGCGTGTGCAGCGGCACCCGGCCTTCGCGGTAGGTCTCCGACCGCGCGATGTCCGCGCCGTTCAATCGGCCGGCAACGCGGATCCGGATTCCCTTGGCTCCGAGCCGCATCGCGTTCTGCAGCACCCGACGCATGGCGCGGCGGAACTGCACCCGGCGCTCGAGCTGCTGGGCAACGTTCACAGCCGCCAGGTAAGCATCAAGCTCCGGCTTGCGAATCTCTTCGATGTTGATGTGCACCGGCACACCCATGAGCTTGGCGACCTCGCCCCGAAGGCGCTCGACGTCCTCACCTTTCTTGCCGATCACGATGCCGGGCCGTGCCGTGTGGATCGTGAGCCGCGCGGTCTGCGCCGGGCGCTCGATCTCGATCCGGCTCACGGAGGCATTGGCCAGCCGCTTGCGCAGGTAGTCACGGACCTGCATGTCGTTCAGCAGGTTGTCGGCATAGGTCTTGCGGTCGGCGTACCACACTGAGGTGTGGTCCTTGACGATCCCCAACCTGAATCCGACTGGATTGACTTTCTGACCCATCTGGCCTTTCTCCCGGCTATTTCATCAGCACCGCGCCAACACCTGGCCCGGCCTGTCAGCTCAAGCGTCCGACACCGCCACGGTAATGTGGCAGGTGCGCTTGAAAATCCGATCGGCGCGACCCTTCGCCCGCGGCTTGATCCGCTTTAAGATCATTCCCGAGTCGACGAAGATGCGCGATATCTTCAACTCATCCACATCCGCGCCTTCGTTATGCTCGGCATTGGCGATGGCCGACTCGAGCACTTTTTTCACGGTCAACGCGGCGGCCTTGTTGCTGTAGGCCAGGATGTCGAGCGCCGACGCCACATCCTTGCCGCGAATCTGATCGGCAACCAGCCGCACCTTCTGGGGCGACATCCGGATGCGTCTGGCAATGGCAGAGACTTCCATCTTCAATTCCTCGCAAGCCGGGCTCAGCGCCGGGCCTTCTTGTCCGCCACGTGGCCACGGAAGTTGCGGGTCGCCGCAAACTCACCCAGCTTGTGGCCCACCATCTCTTCGTTGATCAGCACCGGCACGTGCTGCTTGCCGTTGTGCACCGCAATGGTCAGACCCACCATGTCCGGCAGGATCATCGACCGTCGCGACCAGGTCTTGATCGGTCGCTTGTCGTTGCTTGCCCGCGCGGTGTCCACCTTCTTCACCAGGTGGAGGTCGACGAACGGTCCTTTATGCAATGAACGCGGCACTTCGGCCTCCTGTCACTTCCGCGCGCGGCGACGCCGCACGATGTACTTGTCAGTGCGCTTGTTGCTGCGCGTCTTGTAACCCTTCGTCGGTGTACCCCAGGGCGACACCGGATGCCGGCCCCCGGAGGTCTTGCCTTCACCACCGCCATGAGGGTGGTCCACCGGGTTCATGACTACACCGCGCACCGTCGGCCGGATACCACGCCAGCGCTTCGCACCGGCCTTGCCCAGGGATCGCAGGCTGTGCTCGTTGTTGCCCACCTCGCCAATGGTGGCGCGGCAGTCCACCAGCACGCGACGCATCTCGCCGGAACGCAGGCGCAGGGTGGCGTAGGTGCCTTCCCGGGCCACGAGCTGCACGGCGGCGCCGGCGGAGCGGGCCAGCTGCCCACCCTTGCCCGGCTTCAGCTCCACGTTGTGGACCTGGGTGCCAAGCGGGATGTTGCGCAGCGGCAGCGCGTTACCGGGCTTGATCGGCGCATCGACACCCGACTGAACCGGCGTTCCCTCACTGGCACCGCGCGGCGCGAGAATATAGCGGCGCTCGCCATCGGCGTACTTCACCAGCGCAATGTGCGCGGTGCGGTTCGGATCGTATTCCAGGCGCTCGATGACTCCGGGAATACCATCCTTGTCGCGCTTGAAGTCGACGATCCGGTAGTGCTGCTTGTGCCCGCCGCCCTTGTGTCGGGTCGAAATCCGACCGGCGTTGTTACGCCCACCGGTGGAGTGCTTCTTCTCCAGCAGCGGTCGGTAGGGGTCACCCTTGTGCAGTTCCGGGGTGACGACCCTGACGACGAAACGCCGGCCGGGCGATGTGGGTTTGGATTTCTGGACTGGCATCAGATTCGTCCCGTTACTCGACCGGCATGAAATCGATTTCCTGGCCTTCCGCCAGGCGCACGTAGGCCTTTTTCCAGCTCTTGCGCCGGGAAAGACCACGCTGATTGCGCTTTACCTTGCCGCGCACGTTCAGGGTCCGCACCGCTTCGACCTTGACATCGAAGAGCTGCTCCACCGCCGCCTTGATTTCCGGCTTGGTGGCATCGGGCAGGACCTTGAAGCCGTACTGGTTGCTGCTGTCGGCCAGCCGCGCAGTCTTCTCAGACACGTGCGGCGACAGCAGCACCTTGTAGAGGCGTTCCGCATTCATGCGAGCATCTCCTCGAACTGCTTCAGCGCGCCCACGGTCATCACGACCTTCTCGAAGCTGAGCAGACTGACCGGATCGGTGGCGGCGACATCACGCACGTCCACGTCCTTCAGATTGCGTGCCGCGAGATAGAGATTCTCGTCGAGCGCCTCCGTCACGATCAGCGCGTTACCAAGTTCCAGCTCCTTGAGCCGGGACACCAGCGCCTTGGTCTTCGGCGCCTCGAGCCCGAAGTCCTCGACCACCACAAGGCGCTCCTGACGGATCAGCTCGGACAGGATCGAGCACATGGCGCCGCGGTACATCTTGCGGTTGACCTTCTGCGAATGATCCTGGGGCCGTGCGGCGAATGTCACGCCGCCGCCGCGCCAGATGGGGCTGCGAATGGTGCCGGCGCGGGCACGGCCGGTGCCCTTCTGCCGCCACGGCTTACGGCCGCCGCCGCTGACTTCGGCGCGGGTCTTCTGGCTGCGGCTTCCCTGGCGTCCGGCAGCCATGTAGGCCACGACCACCTGGTGGACCAGCGCCTCATTGAACTCGCGCCCGAACGCGACTTCCGAGACCTCGACGTCCTTGCCTGCACCTGACCCTGGCAACGCAATGCTCAGATTCATCTATCTACCCTCTGTTGCCTCTGCCTCAGGCGCTCGCCCGTACCTTGACTGCCGGACGGACGACGACGTCGCCACCCGCCGGCCCCGGTACAGCACCCTTGATCAGCAACAAACCGCGCTCGACATCCACGCGGACGATCTCCAGGTTCTGCGTAGTCACCCGTACGTTGCCCAGGTGACCGGCCATCTTCTTGCCCTTGAACACACGGCCCGGCGTCTGGCACTGACCGATGGAACCCGGCGCCCGGTGCGACAGCGAGTTGCCGTGGGTCGCATCCTGGGTCCGGAAATTCCAACGCTTCACCACCCCGGCGAAGCCCTTGCCTTTGGAGGTGGCGGTCACATCGACGTACTGACCGGCCTCGAATCCATCCAGCGGCAGGACATCACCCGCATTCAGCTCGCCCCCTTCGCCGTCGGCGAGGCGGAACTCCCACAGGCCGCGGCCCGGTTCCGTGCCGGCCTTGCCGAAGTGGCCTGCGGCAGGACGGGTCACTCGCCCTGGACGGCGCTCGCCAGTGGTGACCTGCACCGCCCGGTAGCCGTTGGCTTCCTCGGTGCGAACTTCAGTGACGCGATTGGGCGCGACCTCGACTACGGTCACGGGCACCGACTGACCGGCCTCCGTAAAGATCCGGGTCATGCCTGCCTTGCGTCCTACGACTCCGATCGTCATGTTCCTGCCCTCGTGCGGGATCCGCCTTTGCGAACCGCGACAACAGCGACGCAGACCCCCCCGCAGGGCAAGGTCTGCGCCTAGTGATGCTTTCGGCAGCCGCCTGTCGCGGCCCTGTAGTGCAGCGCACCATCGATCATGCGCTGGCCGCCACCGGATGGACCCGGCGCGGCATCGGCGGCCTGAGCCGCCGTGCGGTGCCAGTCAGCCGAGACTGATCTGTACGTCTACGCCCGCAGCCAGATCCAGCTTCATCAGGGCGTCGACCGTCTTGTCGGTCGGCTCGACGATGTCCATCAACCGCTTGTGGGTACGAATCTCGTATTGATCGCGCGCGTCCTTGTTGACGTGCGGCGAAGTCAACACCGTGTACTTTTCTTTCCGTGTCGGCAGCGGGATCGGGCCGCGCACCTGCGCACCCGTGCGCTTCGCGGTCTCCACGATTTCCTGCGCTGAAACGTCGATCAGGCGATGATCGAATGCCTTCAGACGAATGCGAATACGCTGGCTCTGCACCTGATCGAAACTCCAAAACCTGTAGCGGAACGACCCGCCCTCAGCGCCCTTGCAGGCATTACCCGTGGAATCAACCCACCGCCCCCAAGCTGCCGGTCCGCACTGGCGGACCCCGAGGGGCGGAACGACCAGTGGATCCTGGGGGCCGTCCGAAGAGGAGGCGGAATATTAATGATGCCCCCCGGCTGAGTCAACAACTCCCTGCCGGGGAGCGGGGCATATTACTCGATGATCTTGGACACCACGCCGGCGCCCACCGTCCGGCCACCTTCGCGAATCGCGAAACGCAGACCATCATCCATCGCAATCGGAGCAATCAACGTCACCGTCATCTTCACGTTGTCGCCCGGCATCACCATTTCCACGTCCTTCGGCAACTCGCAGGTCCCCGTCACGTCCGTCGTACGGAAGTAGAACTGCGGACGGTAGCCCTTGAAAAACGGCGTGTGACGGCCGCCCTCGTCCTTCGACAGAATGTAAACCTCCGCCTCGAACTGCGTGTGCGGCGTGATCGAACCCGGCTTCGACAGCACCTGGCCACGCTCCACCTCGTCACGCTTCGTGCCCCGAAGCAGCACGCCCACGTTCTCACCCGCACGACCCTCGTCGAGCAGCTTGCGGAACATCTCCACGCCCGTCACCGTCGTCTTCGTCGTGTCCTTGATGCCCACGATCGCCACTTCGTCGCCCACCTTGACGATCCCGCGCTCCACACGACCCGTCACCACCGTCCCACGGCCCGAAATCGAGAACACGTCCTCGATCGGCATCAGGAACGGCAAGTCCACCGCACGCTCCGGCTCCGGAATGTAGTCGTCCAGCGCCTCCAGCAGCTTCACCACCGACGGCACGCCAACGTCCGAATCGTCGCCTTCCAGCGCCTTCAGCGCCGAACCAATCACCAACGGCGTGTCGTCGCCCGGGAACTCATAGACATCCAGAAGCTCGCGCACTTCCATCTCGACGAGCTCCAGAAGCTCCTCGTCGTCCACCATGTCCGCCTTGTTCAGATACACCACGATCTTCGGAACACCCACCTGGCGCGCCAGCAGAATGTGCTCGCGGGTCTGCGGCATCGGGCCATCCGCCGCCGATACCACCAGGATCGCGCCGTCCATCTGCGCTGCACCCGTGATCATGTTCTTCACGTAGTCAGCGTGCCCCGGGCAGTCCACGTGCGCGTAGTGCCTGTTCGGCGTTTCGTATTCCACGTGCGACGTCGCGATCGTGATCCCGCGCGCCTTCTCTTCCGGCGCGTTGTCGATCTGATCGAACGCACGCGACTCACCCGTCTTGTAGGTGTCGAAACACACCTTCGTCAGCGCTGCCGTCAGCGTCGTCTTGCCGTGGTCCACATGACCAATCGTGCCTACGTTCACGTGCGGCTTGGTCCGCTCGAATTTTGCCTTGGACACTGCTCGTCCCCTTTATCTCATGTGCGTATTGGGCTGGCGATGCCAGCAACGGGTTCTATTTTTGAGGCACAGCCTCGTCTTCAGCCTCTGCGCGCCACGCCGTTGGACAGCCCTTCGGGCACCTCGGCGTAACGCGCGAACTCCATGAAATACGTGGCCCGGCCCTGGCTGGCCGAACGCAGGTCGGTGGAGTAGCCGAACATCTCCGAAAGCGGCACCTCGGCACCGATGATCTTGGCGCCGTAGCCGTCCTCCATGCCGTGCACAACGCCACGGCGCCGATTGAGATCACCGACGACATCGCCCATGTACTCCTCAGGCGTGACCACTTCCACCTTCATGATGGGCTCGAGGATGACTGGCCTCGCGTTGCGGACCCCTTCCTTGAGCGCCATGGAGCCGGCGATTTTGAACGCCATCTCCGAAGAGTCCACTTCATGGAAGGAGCCATCGAACAGGGTCGCCCGGACCCCGATCATCGGGTAGCCGGCAAGCACGCCGTTCTGCATGGCCTCCTCGGCACCCTTGCCGACCGCCGGGATGTACTCCCTCGGCACGACGCCGCCGCTTATCTTGTCGACGAACTCGAACGTCTTCTCGGCGTCGTCGGGCAGCGGTTCAAGCTTCAGCCAGACATGGCCATACTGGCCACGCCCACCGGTCTGGCGGACGAATTTGCCTTCCGCCTCCACGGTTTTGCGAATCGTCTCGCGGTAAGCCACCTGGGGCTTGCCGACATTGGCCGCCACGTTGAACTCTCGCCGCATGCGATCGACGATGATGTCCAGATGCAGCTCGCCCATGCCGGAAATGATGGTCTGACCCGATTCCTCGTCGGTCTTGACACGAAAGGACGGATCCTCCTGGGCCAGCTTGCCCAGCGCCACCGCCATCTTGTCCTGGTCCGCAACCGACCGCGGCTCGATTGCCACCGAGATCACGGGCTCCGGGAACTCCATGCGCTCGAGCACGATGGGCCGGTTCTGGGCGCACAGCGTATCGCCGGTGGTGACGTCCTTCAGGCCCACGGCGGCGGCGATGTCCCCGGCCCGGACCTCCTTGATCTCCTCCCGCTTGTTGGCGTGCATCTGTACCAGGCGGCCGATGCGTTCGCGCTTGCCGCGCACCGAGTTGGACACTGCATCGCCGGTACTGAGCACACCGGAGTAGACCCGGAAGAACGTGAGCGTGCCCACGAAGGAATCGGTGGCGATCTTGAAAGCCAGCGCCGCGAACGGCTCGTCGTCGTCCGCTGGCCGCAATTCTGTCTTGTCACTGTCCGGAAGATGGCCCTCGATGGGCTTGACTTCGTTCGGCGCCGGCAAGTATTCAATCACGGCATCGAGCACCGCCTGGACACCCTTGTTCTTGAACGCACTGCCACAGGTGCACAGGACGATCTCGTTGGCGATGGTGCGCTGACGCAGACCGCGCTTGATGTCGTCGACTTCGAGCGTGCCGTTTTCGAGGTACTTTTCGGTCAGCGCGTCGTTCGCCTCAGCGGCGGCCTCCACCAGGCGCTCCCGCCATGCCTCGCAATCCGCGACCATGTCCTCGGGAATGTCCTCGAGCCGGTAGCTGACCCCCAGGTCCTCTTCGTTCCAGCGAATGGCCTTCATCAGCACCAGGTCCACGACGCCGCCGAAGTGTTCCTCGATGCCGATCGGCAGCTGAATGGGTACCGGATGGGCGCCGAGCCGCTTTTCCACCTGATCGATCACGCGCGGGAAGTCGGCGCCGGCACGATCCATTTTGTTGACGAAGCAGATCCGCGGGACGCCATATTTGTTCGCCTGCCGCCACACCGTCTCCGACTGCGGCTCGACGCCCGAGGTGCCGCAGAACACCACCACGGCGCCATCGAGGACGCGCAGGGAACGCTCCACCTCAATGGTGAAATCCACGTGGCCGGGGGTATCGATGATGTTGATGCGATGCTTGGGGAACTGCTGGTTCATTCCGGACCAGAAGCAGGTGGTGGCCGCGGAGGTGATGGTGATCCCCCGCTCCTGTTCCTGCTCCATCCAGTCCATGATGGCCGCGCCTTCATGGACCTCGCCCAGCTTGTGAGAGATGCCGGTGTAGAACAGCACGCGTTCAGTCGTGGTGGTCTTGCCCGCGTCCACGTGGGCCACGATGCCGATGTTGCGATACCGCTCAATGGGCGTCTGTCGAGCCACGCGTGAAGCCTCCCTGGTCCGCGATCAGGCCTCTGATCAGAACCGGTAGTGGGAGAACGCCTTGTTCGCCTCGGCCATGCGGTGCGTATCCTCGCGCCGCTTGACCGCAGAGCCCCGACCTTCGGCTGCATCGGACAGTTCGCCCGCGAGACGCAGGACCATGGACTTTTCGCCGCGCTTGCGCGCAGCTTCCACCAGCCAGCGCATGGCCAATGCCTCGCGGCGCGAAGGGCGCACTTCCACCGGCACCTGGTAGGTGGCACCGCCGACCCGGCGGGACTTCACCTCGACCATGGGGGCGATCCCTTCGAGGGCCTTTTCGAACACCTCCACGGGATCGCGACCGCCTCGCTCCTGGATGCGACCGAGCGCACCATAGACGATGCTCTCCGCGACGGACTTCTTGCCGTCACGCATGATGTGATTGACAAACTTCGCGAGGGTCTGGTTCCCGTACTTGGGATCCGGAAGGATGTCGCGCTTGGCAGCGACGCGGCGGCGTGGCATGGGTGATTCCTCTTGGCTTCAGGTGATCCCGGAACGGTCCGGGCCTTACTCCTCCGGCCGCGACGCGCGTCGCGACCGGGGTCCGGAACAATTGTCGGTCTTGCAAACGGCCTTACTTCGGACGCTTGGCGCCGTACTTGGAACGACCCTGACGGCGGTCGGACACGCCGGAGGTATCAAGGGTCCCGCGAACCGTGTGGTAGCGAACACCGGGGAGGTCCTTGACGCGGCCTCCGCGGATCAGCACCACCGAGTGCTCCTGCAGGTTGTGGCCCTCGCCACCGATGTAGGAGCTGACCTCGAAGCCGTTGGTCAAGCGCACCCGGCAAACTTTCCGCAGCGCCGAGTTCGGCTTCTTCGGAGTGGTGGTGTACACGCGCGTGCACACGCCGCGCTTCTGGGGCGAGCCCTGCAGTGCCGGCACGTCGCTCTTGGTGATCCTGCGCTTGCGCGGCTTGCGCACGAGCTGGGCGATGGTCGCCATTCGGTTACTCCGTCACGATCCCGGCCATGCGGCCAGAGGCGCTCCGCCCGTCGCTGACGACGCACGGAGCCGATACAAAACATGGGAGGCACCGTGGCGCCATCACCGGAAAAGGCCGCGCAGTTTAATGACGCGCCTTGATGGGGTCAAGCTTGGGCGCGCGAAGCGCGGCCACCGCTTTTGCTGTTGATCTTCCTTCGTTCCCGGGCATCGCCCGCTGAAAGCATTCGGCCAGCTTCGCTGGCCGATCGCCACGCCCGCTTCGCGGACGTGTGCTCCCACTACAGAGTCTTCGTTCGGGCGTACTGCTCCCACTACAGAGTCTTCGGGAGAGCGCTTTACTCTCGGAGAGCACTCTGCAGAGTCTTCGTTCGGGCGGGCTGCTGTCTGCAGGCGAGCGGCCGGCGGACGCCGGCAGCTCGCCTGGCCCAGATCAGCGGTCGCGCAGCGCTTCGGAGAGCGCGGCTTCCACATCTTCCGCCGACGCACCCGTTTCGCGGGCGAGCTTGGCGTTGATGTCCGCCTCGCGCTTGCGCTTGCGCTCCTCGTGGTACTTCAAGCCTGTTCCAGCAGGAATCAGACGACCCACGACGACGTTCTCTTTCAGGCCCCGCAGGTAGTCGCGCTTGCCGGTGACCGCGGCCTCGGTAAGCACCCGGGTCGTTTCCTGGAACGATGCCGCGGAGATGAACGACTCCGTGGCCAGCGACGCCTTGGTGATACCGAGCAACAGACGATCCACCACCGGGGGCGCCTTGCCCTCGGCCTCGAGGCGGTCGTTCTCCTCGAGCACCTGCACGAACTCCACCTGCTCGCCGCGGATGAGGGTGGAATCACCCGGATCCACGATCTCTGCCTTACGCAGCATCTGCCGAACGATGATCTCGATGTGCTTGTCGTTGATCGTCACGCCCTGGAGCCGGTAGACCTCCTGGATTTCGTTGACGATGTAGTTGGCAAGCTCGTCCACGCCCTTCAGGCGCAGGATGTCATGGGGCGAAAGCGGTCCTTCGCAGACCGTCTCACCGCGCTCCACCCGTTCGCCTTCAAACACGCCGATGGTGCGCCATTTCGGAATCAGCGTTTCCATGGGCTCACCGTCGTCCGGCGTAATGATCAGCCGCCGCTTGCCCTTGGTCTCCTTGCCGAAGCTGACCATACCGGTGGCCTCGGCGAGAATGGCCGGTTCTTTGGGCTTGCGCGCCTCGAACAGATCCGCCACCCGTGGCAGACCGCCGGTGATGTCGCGGGTCTTCGACCCTTCCTGCGGCACCCGGGCAATGACGTCGCCGACCCCGATCGTCTGCCCGTCCTCGACCGACAGGATGGCGTTGGCCGGCAGCACCTGATGGGAGATCAACTCGCCCGTCTTGTCGAGGATGCGCACGGCGGGGCGCAGGTCCTTGCCCGCTGCCGGACGGTCCTTGGAGTCGATCACCTCGACGCTCGTGAGGCCGGTGAGCTCGTCGGTCTTCCGGTTAACGGACACGCCTTCGTCCATGTCCTCGAATTCCACCTTGCCTGCCAGATCCATGAAGATCGGGTGGGTGTGTGGATCCCAGTTCGCGATGACCTGGCCGGCTTCCACCGCGGCATCCTCGCCGACGGTGATCACCGCGCCATAGGGCAGCTTGTACTTCTCGCGCTCTCGACCCTGGCTGTCCATGACACCCACTTCACCGGAGCGGGATGCTGCCACCAGCTCGCCGTTCTCGCGCTCGACAGTCTTCAGATTGTGCAGGCGGATGCGACCACCGTGCTTGACCTGAACCGAATCCACCGCGGTGGCCCGGGAAGCGGCACCCCCGATGTGGAAGGTCCGCAT
This sequence comes from Gammaproteobacteria bacterium, assembly GCA_007694905.1. Classification (GTDB taxonomy): domain Bacteria; phylum Pseudomonadota; class Gammaproteobacteria; order Pseudomonadales; family Azotimanducaceae; genus SLTB01. The sequence continues at coordinate 19,116 of REEU01000101.1, forward strand.
GGTGAGCTGGGTACCCGGCTCGCCGATGGACTGAGCGGCAATGACGCCGACCGCCTCGCCGACGTTGACCAGATGGCCCCGCGCCAGATCGCGACCGTAGCAGGTGGCGCACACGCCGTAGCGGGTGGCACAGGTGATGGGGGAGCGGACGACGAGCTCATCCACCCCGAGCTCCTCGAGCTGCTCCACCCATGCCTCGTCCAGCATGATTCCGGCGGGCACCAGCACCTTCTTGCCGTCGGCCGCGAGGATGTCACGCGCCACAACCCGTCCGAGCACCCGGCTCGACAGCGGCTCGACCACGTCGCCACCCTCGATCAGCGGCGTCATCAGCAGGCCCTGATCCGTGCCGCAGTCCTGCTCCGTGACCACCAGATCCTGGGCCACGTCCACCAGACGGCGGGTGAGATAACCGGAGTTGGCCGTCTTCAATGCCGTATCCGCGAGCCCCTTCCGGGCGCCGTGGGTGGAGATGAAGTACTGGTTCACCGACAGCCCCTCGCGGAAGTTGGCGGTAATGGCCGTCTCGATGATGGAACCGTCCGGGCGCGCCATCAGGCCCCGCATGCCGGCGAGCTGCCGGATCTGGGCCGGGGAGCCCCGAGCACCGGAATCGGCGTACATGAAGACGGCGTTGAAGGAGTCCTGAGTGACCTCTTCACCGTCACGATTCACCACCGGCTCCGTGGACAGGCCGGACATCATCGCCCGCGCCACAATGTCGTTGGCACGTGACCAGATGTCGATGACCTTGTTGTATTTCTCACCCTGGGTCACGAGGCCCGATGCGTACTGGGTCTCGATCTCCTTCACTTCGGCCTCGGCTTCGTCGACGATCTTCCTCTTGTCGTCGGGGATCTCGAAATCGTTGACGCCGATTGAGCAGCCGGAACGGGTCGAGTACTCGAAGCCCGTGTACATGAGCTGGTCGGCGAAGATCACCGTCTCCTTGAGCCCCACATGGCGGTAGCAGGCATTGAGGATCGCGGAGATCGACTTCTTGGTCATGGCCTGATTGACCAGCTCGTAGGGCAGCCGGTTCGGAACGATCTCGTAGAACAGCGCGCGGCCAACGGTGGTCTCATACAGCGAACGCAGTTCCTGCCAGCTGCCGTCCTCCTGTTCGCGCTCCTCGACGATGCGCACCCGGACCTTGGCGTGCAGGTCCACCTGACCGCTGCGATAGGCACGCTGAACTTCGCGGACATCGGCAAAGACCATACCCTCACCACGGGCGTTGATACGCTCGCGGGTCATGTAATACAGCCCGAGGACCACGTCCTGGGACGGCACGATGATCGGATCACCGCTGGCCGGAGACAGGATGTTGTTGGTGGACATCATCAGGGCCCGGGACTCGAGCTGGGCCTCCAACGTCAACGGTACGTGCACCGCCATCTGGTCGCCGTCGAAGTCCGCGTTGTAGGCGGCACACACCAACGGGTGCAACTGGATCGCCTTGCCTTCGATCAGTACCGGCTCGAAGGCTTGGATGCCGAGACGGTGCAGGGTCGGCGCCCGGTTCAGCAGCACCGGGTGCTCGCGAATGACCTCGGCCAGAATGTCCCACACCTCGGCCGTCTCATGTTCCACGGCCTTCTTCGCCGCCTTGATGCTGGTGGCGAGACCACGGGCCTGGAGCTTGCCGAAGATGAACGGCTTGAACAGTTCCAGCGCCATCTTCTTGGGCAGACCGCACTGATGCAGGCGCAGGGTCGGACCCACCACGATCACGGAACGACCGGAGTAGTCCACGCGCTTGCCGAGCAGGTTCTGACGGAACCGGCCCTGCTTGCCCTTGATCATGTCGGCCAGCGACTTCAGCGGCCGCTTGTTGGAGCCAGTGATGGCACGACCACGGCGGCCATTGTCCAGCAGCGCATCCACCGCTTCCTGCAGCATGCGCTTCTCGTTGCGGACGATGATGTCCGGCGCACTGAGATCCAAAAGCCGCTTGAGGCGATTGTTGCGGTTGATCACGCGCCGATACAGATCGTTTAAGTCCGAGGTGGCGAAGCGGCCACCGTCCAGCGGCACCAGCGGACGCAGATCCGGCGGCAGGACCGGCAGCACCGACATGATCATCCACTCGGGCTTGTTGCCTGACTCCTTGAACGCCTCCATCAGCTTCAGGCGCTTGGAGAACTTCTTGATCTTGGTCTCGGAGTTGGTCTGCGGAATTTCCTCGCGCAGGGTCGCGATCTCGGCGTCGAGATCGAGCCGCTTCAGCAGTTCCTGCACCGCCTCCGCACCCATCTTGGCGGTGAACTCCTCGCCGTACTGCTCAAGAGCCTCGAAATACTGGTCGTCGGTGAGCAGCTGACCGATCTCGAGCTCGGTCATCCCCTCGTCAATCACGACGAAGGACTCGAAGTACAGCACCCGCTCGATATCGCGCAGGGTCATGTCGAGCAGCAGCCCGATCCGGGACGGCAGCGACTTCAAGAACCAGATGTGCGCCACCGGGCTCGCCAGCTCGATATGGCCCATGCGCTCACGGCGCACCTTGGTGAGCGTCACCTCGACGCCGCACTTCTCACAGATCACGCCGCGGTGCTTCAGTCGCTTGTACTTGCCGCAAAGGCACTCATAGTCCTTGATCGGCCCGAAGATCCGGGCGCAGAACAGACCGTCGCGCTCCGGCTTGAACGTACGATAGTTGATGGTCTCGGGCTTCTTGACCTCACCGAAAGACCAGGACCGGATCATTTCGGGCGATGCCAGCCCGATCCGCAGGGAGTCGAAATCATCGATGTTGGCCTGGGACTTCAACAGGTTCAGCAGGTCTTTCATCGTTCCTCCGCGAGAGGCTCAGAACGCAGCGAATCACCGTAACACATGGCCGATCCGTCGCGTCGATGTCCTGATTGGAACGCCGAGCCAGGCTCGATGTCCGCAAAACTGCAAACGCCGGGGCGGTGCCGGCCATGCCGGCACCGCGGGCAGCGTCAATCGTTCTCCAGTTCGATGTCGATGCCGAGGGAGCGAATCTCCTTCAGCAGCACGTTGAAGGACTCCGGCATGCCGGGTTCCATCTGGTAATTGCCGTCGACGATGTTCTTGTACATCTTGGTGCGCCCGGCCACGTCGTCCGACTTGACCGTGAGCATTTCCTGAAGCGTGTACGCCGCCCCGTAGGCTTCCAGCGCCCACACCTCCATCTCGCCGAAGCGCTGGCCACCGAACTGGGCCTTGCCGCCCAGCGGCTGCTGGGTCACCAGGCTGTAGGAGCCGGTGGAACGCGCATGCATCTTGTCGTCCACCAGGTGGTTCAGCTTCAGCATGTACATGTAGCCTACGGTCACCTGCCGGTCGAACGCTTCCCCGGTCCGGCCGTCGTACAAGGTCGTCTGGCCGGACAGCGGCAGATCGGCGAGGTCGAGCAGCGCCTTGATCTCGCCCTCGTCGGCACCATCGAATACCGGCGTCGCCACCGGCATGCCGGCGCGCAGATTGCCGGCGAGCTCCAGGATCTCGTCATCATCGAACTCGCCGAAGTCCTCCGGCACACCGCCCCCGGCCTTGTTGTAGACCTTGTCGAGGAAACTGCGGACCTCGGAGGCCTTGCGACCGGTGTCGAGCATCTCGCCGATCTTGGCGCCGATGCCCTTGGCCGCCCAGCCGAGATGGGTCTCGAGAACCTGACCCACGTTCATCCGCGAGGGCACCCCGAGCGGATTGAGTACGATGTCGACGGGCACGCCGTTCTCGTCGAAGGGCATGTCCTCCTCCGGCACGATCATCGAGATCACGCCCTTGTTGCCGTGCCGGCCGGCCATCTTGTCGCCGG
>REEU01000148.1 GCA_007694905.1 Gammaproteobacteria bacterium
AAAACGCGTTCGTTGACGAGGGGTTCTGGTTGCAGCGTGCCCCTGCCGGTCTCGCTTCTATAGCTTCATTGCAACCGCGGGCCGGCCCGTCCGCGTTGACCGTCGTCAACGCGGACGGGCGTGGTTCTGGTGATCATGGTTCCCGGATCGACTGAACAGGCGAGGATGGTGACGGCAGGCATGGAAGGACCAGGTAAAGGGCAGGGCCGGTCGCTGTCACAGCATCCGGCGTCCGAGGGCCCTTCTGCTGCGGCAGCGCGCCTGCGTGAGGGCCGCGAGCACGCGCCACATGGCTTCCTCGGACCGTTGTGTGAACACGGCAACGTGGTGCGCGTCTGGGTGCCCGGTGCGACGGCCGCCTGGCTCGAACCCGGAACGCGCGCCATGCGGTGCATTGATGCGGCTGGGCTGTTCGAGTGGAGGCGGCCCGAGCAGGGTGAGCCCGACGGTTATCGCATCCGCTGGCGCGATGACGGTGGCTGCGAGCACGTTCAGTTCGATCCCTACGCCTTTGCGCCGAGCCTCGATGACGATGATCTGGCGCGATTCGGCCGTGGCGGTGACTTCCGGGCCTGGCGGCTGCTCGGGGCCCATCCGGGCGAGCGCTCTGGGGTGGCGGGCACCCGTTTCGCTGTCTGGGCGCCGAATGCCGAGCGGGTGAGCGTGATCGGTGATTTCAACGACTGGAACGGCCTCGCCCATCCCATGTCGGTGCACGGTTCAAGTGGAATTTGGGAGCTGTTTATTCCGGGAGTCGGGGCCGGTGATCTCTACAAGTTCGAGCTGCGCAACCGGGACAGCGGGGCCATACACGTGAAGATCGATCCCTTCGCCCGGCAACTCGAGCTCCGGCCGCGCACCGCCTGCGTCATCGACGCTGGTTCGAGGCACGTCTGGGGTGACGCGGCATGGCTGCGTGATCGACCGGATTGGCAACGGTCACCCATGGCCGTCTACGAGCTCCACGCAGGCTCCTGGCGGCGCCATGACGACGGGCGGTTCCTCGATTATCGGGAGCTGGCGGACGCGCTGCTCCCGGAGCTCCTCGAGCTCGGCTTCACCCACGTGGAGCTGATGCCGATCACCGAGCATCCTTTCGACGGTTCCTGGGGTTATCAGACGACGGGATATTTCGCCCCTACCAGCCGCTTCGGTTCGCCGGATGATTTCCGTCACTTTGTCGACATACTGCATCGCAATGGGATCGGTGTGATCCTCGATTGGGTGCCGGGGCACTTTCCCAAGGATGCCCACGGCCTCGCCCGTTTCGATGGCACGGCGCTGTTCGAGCACGCAGATCCACGCCGCGGCGAGACCGCGGAGTGGGGCACTCTGGCGTTCAACTTTGCGCGTGACGAGGTTCGCAGCTTTTTGATTTCCAGCGCCATCTACTGGCTGGAAGAGTTCCACATCGATGGCCTGCGCATCGATGCGGTGGCCGCCATGCTCTACCTGGATTATGGCCGCGAGAATGGAGACTGGGTGGCGAACATCCATGGCGGCAACGAAAACCTCGAGGCCGTGTCGTTTCTCCAGGCGCTCAACAGCGTCACCCACCGCGAATGTCCCGGGAGCATGACCATCGCCGAGGAGTCCACCTCCTGGCCCGCCGTCACCCGTCCTGTTCATCTTGGTGGCCTGGGCTTCTCGATGAAGTGGAACATGGGCTGGATGCATGACACATTGGAATATTTCCGGCACGACCCCGTGCATCGCCGTTTTCACCATGACAGCCTGACCTTCGGGCTGCTCTATGCGCACAGCGAGAATTTCGTTCTGCCCCTCTCCCACGACGAAGTGGTCCACGGCAAGGGGTCGCTGCTCGACAAGATGCCCGGCGATCGCTGGCAGAAGTTCGCGAATCTCCGGCTGCTCTACTGCTACATGTATGCGTATCCGGGCAAAAAACTGCTTTTCATGGGTGCGGAGCTTGGCGTACCGACGGAGTGGTCACACGACCATGAGCTGCCGCATGGTCTGCAGGAGGCCCCCGACCATGCCGGTATCAGACGGTTGCTGGCGGATCTGAATGCTGCCTATCGCACGCGCGGGGCACTCTATCTGGACGACTTCGTCGCGGAGGGCTTCGAGTGGATCGACTGTCACGATGCGGATCAGTCGGTACTGAGTTTTCTGCGTCGGGGCGGCGGTGAACTGCTGGTGGCGGTCTGCAACTTCACTCCCGTCCCACGCCATAACTATCGGATAGGTGTCCCGGCACCTGGCCGATATCGGGAGGTGCTGAACTCCGACGCCGCGCTCTACGGCGGCAGTAACGTCGGGAATCTCGGCAGCGTGGAGGCCGAAGCCCGGCCCTGGATGGGCCGGCCATGGTCGTTGAGTCTGGCCTTGCCGCCCCTGGCCGCGGTCATGTTCGAATCGGTCGGAAGCTGAGATGCAGGCTCCTGCCAGGTCATTGCGTGTGCTGTTCGTGGCCGCCGAGATGACACCGCTGGTCAAAGTCGGAGGCCTCGCAGACGTCGTGGCCGCTCTGCCGCAGGCGCTGGTCGAACGAGGGCACGAGGTGCGGGTCCTGCTGCCCGCTTATGGTGCCCACATGACCGGTGGTTCGACCCGCCTGATGTCGATGACGATGAGCGACGGACACACCTCGCTGGCGGAACTGCGGCGCCCGGATCTGCCCTGTCCGGTCTGGTTGTTCGAGTCACCGGCCTTCGCCGGGCGCGGCCATCACCCTTACAGTCGACCGGACGGTACGGCCTGGCCCGACGACGCGAGGGCGTTCGGCGAGTTCGGCCGCGTGGCCGCCGGGATCGCCGCGGGGACGGTGCTGCCTGACTGGCAGCCCGATATCGTGCATTGCCACGACTGGCATACCGGCCTGGCGCCGGCCTGGATGCGTCTCGAACCGAACGCGGCGGCGTCGGTTTTCACCATCCACAATCTGGCATTCACGGGACGTTTTCATCCGCGTGTGCTTGCCGAACTGGGCCTGCCGGAGTCCCTGAACCGCCCCGACATGCTTGAATTTCACGGCGACGTGGCGTTCATCAAGGGCGGCCTGTGCTGCGCGGACGAACTGACCACCGTGAGCCCGCGCTACGCGCAGGAGATCCTCACGCCCGAGTTCGGCAACGGCTTGGAAGGACTGCTGCGTCACCGGCGGGAACGCCTGACCGGCATCCTCAACGGCATCGATAGCCGACTGTGGAATCCGGCGAGCGACCCCCTCATCGAGCACGCCTTCGATGACACGGACCTGACCGGGAAAAGCCGGGAGCGTGTACGGCTCCTTCGGCGCTGGGGTGTGGCCGCGACGGAGGACGAGGCCGTGCTCGGCTGGGTCGGCCGGCTGACCCGTCAGAAGGGCGCGGATCTGTTGCTCGACGCCTTGCCGGAACTTTTTCAGCGGCCGCTAAGACTGGTGGTCCTCGGCAGTGGCGAGCCGGAACTGGAGCAGGCGGTCGCCGCAGCGGCCAAGCGTTGGCCCGGACGTTTTCTGGCGCATTCACGGTTCGACGAGGCGCTGGCCCACGGCGTTTATGCCGGGGCTGACATGCTTGCGATGCCGTCGCGCTTCGAGCCCTGCGGCTTGTCACAGCTTTATGCCATGCGCTACGGCACGGTGCCCGTGACGACAGCGGTGGGGGGGCTTGCGGATACGGTTTTTGATGCGGATGCCATCGCAGATGCCATCGCGGATGCCCTCGGGCTGGCCTCCTTCAATGCCACCGGATTCCTGATGGCGCGCGCTACCGTGCCGGACCTGATCGAGACAGTCGATCGTGCGCTGACCTGGTATCGCGACCAGCGACGCTGGCAGGCCCTGATGCGCAACACCATGGGCCGTGATTCGAGCTGGACCACGGCGGTCGTGGCGTACGAGAAGGTCTACGAAAGTGCCCTGGCACGACGCGGCCGGGGGCTACACGACGGCAACCCTGAGATGAACGCGTGAGCGTGTCGGCGTGGGCTGATCAGCGCATCTGCCGCAGCGCCTCCGCCTGCTCCTCGGTGAGCAGGTCGAATTCACCAAGGGCGCACCCGGCACCCCGCCGGAACCCGAAGCCGTCGTCGATCAGCAGGTAGAAGGAGTCGTGCGAACAGAGCTGACTGCCACGTATTTCGTAGAGGAATTTGCTGTGCTGGTGCATCCCCGGACACGTGGCCCGCAGCCGGTTGCGCCAGACATCGCCCCTGGGCATGTGGAACAACAGTGTGTGGTTACCGATGGGTTCGATGCGGCGGACGCGACGAATGTCGATGCAGCGCTGGGTCTCCCCGGGTGGAAAGGCCGCGTCGACTTCCTCGGCGGTCGGGCGGATGTCTCGTCCGGCACATGCCATCAGGAGCAGCGGAACGATCAGCAGTACGGGTAGTCTGTTCACGGGCAAGCTCCGCCTGGAGGATGAACCGTGGCGGGAGTTCAGGATCGCCGCGATCGGCACTCCAGGTACGACGGCACCTTATGCGATCGTGGCCCGCAGGCCATTGATCATGGTCAATGGTTCCGCTGCTGCTTCCGCGCGAGGCGGCTGATGCCTTCCAGGCCCGGCTCCGGAGCCGTGACGATCGCGACGGGAATGCGTTCGAGCAATGGACGCATGCGGCCCTTGGCGGTGAACGCCCGCAGGAACTCGCCGTCCTCGAGCGCTTGTTGCAGACCTGCCACTACGCCGCCGGCGAGGAAGACGCCGCCGGTGGCCAGCCAGGTCAGTGCTGCATTGCCAGTGAAGCTGCCGAGCACTTGAGTAAACAGGGAAACGGCCTCGAGGGCGATCGGGTCACGCCGGCCGAGTGCAAGGCGGGTCACCGCGGCGGGTCGTTGTGGGCCCTCGGGTATGTCTGCCGGGAGCGGGCTTCCCGCCTGCTGGCGCGCAAAGTCGTAGAGTCCGGCCAGGCCAGAACCTGACAGCGCGCGCTCGTAACTGACGTGTGGATGGTCCCTTTGCAAAGACCGCAGCAGATCGATCTCGCGTTCCGTCCCCGGCGCCAGATCGCAGTGACCGGCTTCGGACCCGAGTGCCGTCATGCGTTCGCCGTGACCGACCAGAGCGGCCATGCCCAGACCGGTTCCCGCGGCGATCACCAGGCGAGGGCCATCGTCCGGGTTGCCGGACTGGAGTTCGACGACCTGCGTGGAGGTCAGTTCCGGGATGCCCCACGCCAGGGCTTCCAGGTCATTGACCAGGTGAACCTCGGCCAACCCGCACTGGCGACGCAGCGACGTGGTGTCTGCTTTCCAGGGGAGGTTGCTGAACTGTACGGCTCCGCCTGCAACCGGGCCGGCGACAGCCAGCCAGGCGCTCTTGGTGCTATTGCGGTCCGCCGCTGACAGCTGTCCCAGGCAGTGCTGCAGTGCCGTGGTGAGCGAGTCGAACTGTGCACTCGGCCAGCTCCATTCGAAGCGGATGCGCGAGCCGTTGCCTACCGGTTCCAGCAGTCGGAACCGGGCCCGGGTTCCTCCGATATCGGCGACGAGCAAGTACATGGCTTTATCCACCAGGCGCCGGGTAGCTTGCGCCCGCATCCGGGCGTGCGTCGATCTGCGAAAGTTCCGTTGCTGGGGCTTTCCGGAGACCGTGTCCAACTGAAGATTAAGCGGGAATGCTTCGGTTGCCCTGAAGGTCGTCAATTCGCGCACGTTCTGCTCAGTTCACCATGGCCGGGCCTGAAAGTCGCCATGGAGTCCCTGAGCTTCTTCATGGCCTTGGTTTCGATCTGGCGAATCCGCTCCGCCGAAACCTGATAGCGGGCGCCAAGGTCTTGCAGCGTCAGCTTGTCATCGGCCAACCAGCGGCTGGCGATGATGTCGCGACTGCGTTCATCCAGCAGTGCGAGGGACCGATGCAGGCGGTCCCTGACCTCATCGTTGTCGTCCTCGGTCGCCACCAGTTCTGCCGGATCCGACTGGGGGTCCACCAAATGCTGGGCCGGTGCGTCGGTGGCATCCGCGTGATCGCTCGGATTGACATCGAAGGACGCATCGGCGGAAGCCAGCCGGCTTTCCATGCGTGCCACCTCCTCAGGCGCCACGCCCAGATCCAAGGCGATGGCCCGAACCTCGTCTCCGGACATCCAGCCGAGCCGCTTCTTGGCACTGCGGAGCTTGAAGAACAGCTTGCGCTGAGCCTTGGTGGTCGCCACCTTGACGATGCGCCAGTTGCGCAGGATGAACTCGTGGATCTCGGCCTTGATCCAGTGAACGGCGAAGGACACCAGCCGCACGCCGTATTCGGGATCGAAGCGCTTAACTGCCTTCATCAAGCCGATGTTGCCTTCCTGAATCAGATCAGTCTGGGCCAGACCGTAGCCCGAGTAGGAGCGGGTCAGATGAACCACGAAGCGCAGGTGCGAGAGTACGAGCAGCCGTGCAGCGTCCAGATTACCCTCGTCCCGATACTGCCGGGCCAAGGCCCGCTCGGCCTTCGGAGTCAGAATCTCGAAGGCACTGATGGCATGTATGTAGTGGTCCAGATCCCGTCCTGGAGACAGGGAACCATGGGCGATCATGGCTGCGCCGACCGATCTTCGTTCAGGGTGTAAGGACCGCGCGGAATGCCCACCGGTCCCTGGGCATGGAGCGCCCGGGTCAGCGGTCTCCGCCGGGAGACATCTTCCAGATTCACTTCGGGCTTAATCATCCTGACCTCGCGTCGTGGTGATGACTGAGGTAGCGGTTGTGCCTCCGATCAGCGGCTCGGGCCTGCGTCGCTCTCCGCAAGGGTCAGGTGCCACTGCCTGGGATCGCTGGTGTGCAAACCCGTGTGGGAGAGGGTGGATGGCATCCCGACTGCGCATGGCTCAACCTTCCACATTCATCTAAGCCATCATTGAACTGCACTGTGACCGTAGAGCGCTCGGGCAAGCGTGGCATTGACGCGCGTCATCGGAAGCGTGGCGAGGCGGCATGCCGGTCGTTCACCCGTGAGCACTTTTCGTGAGGCCCCGGAATGCCAGGCGGGCGACTTCCGGACCATCGAATGATCCAGGTCAATGCCTGCGCCCCGCGATCGGCGGAAGATGGTCGTAGACCCATCCGAGAGTCTGATGTGAGGAATAGATTCAATGTCGGTTGCAAAGGTCATCGAGATATCCGCGGAGTCTCCTGAAGGGTTCGAAGCTGCAATCCGCAACGGGATGAAGCAGGCGTCGAAGACCGTGGAGAACATCAAGGGTGCCTGGATATCTGAGCAGAAGCTCAAAATCGAGAACGGGCAGATCGCCGCCTACCGGGTGGACATGCGCGTGACTTTCGTCTTGCAGTAAGAGGCAACGCAGCCTCCCGTAACCGCGACACGTCTTGTTTATCGGAAAGCCCCTGTTAACCCAGCGCCCTTCGCGTGGATCGAATGAGGCGGGCTGCGCTGAATGTGATCCGTGCAGCGGGGCACTCTGATCATTGGGAGAGAGGATGGGGGAGGGACTCCCGGTTGATCAGATTGCGGGTGAATTCTGCCGGAGTCTTAGGGGCGAAAATCTCCAACCGATACGCCTCACCATCCCGCTGCACGGTAACGCCATCTTCGAGAATCCAGCGCTACGAGTCATTGACGAATGTCAACAGACGGGTCGAGACAAGACCCAAGCGCGACCACCACTTCCGAGTGTCGCCGCCGTATTCATCGCGATCGCGCCTCTCGAAGGAGCTTCAACCCCGATCCAAAGAGGTGACGGCCCCTGTGAACGCAGCTCTCCTGTTCATCCGTTGGCACAGCGCGGAATATTCTGGTTCTTGGGTTGCCCCGCGAGCGCGCGAAGTCCTTCCACGTCGATGATCCCGATCTCATGGTTGTCGACTGCGACCAGACCGCTTTTGCTCAACCGGGTGAAGCTGCGCGAGAGGGTTTCGGTTGCGAGGCTAAGGTAGAGCGCGAGATCGCGGCGTCGCATCGGCAGGCGGAACGCGTCCGGCTTGAGGCCGCGACGGCGCTGAGCCTCGGAAAACTCGAGCAGATAACTGGCGAGACGCTGATCAGTCGGCTCGACGCTCATGTGCAGGCGTTCGGTGAGGCGCAGAATCGTCTGGTACATGCCATAGATGATCTTTTGAGTGTCCGAACCCGTCTGCGTTGGATGCGCATCTGGAACATCGACCGACAAGGCGCGGACGTTGCAGGTATCGAGCGCGACGATGGAGCAATGACCACTTTCCTGGACCATGGCTTCGACGCCGATGATGTCTCCGGGCCGATGGAAGTCGAGGACTTGCTCTTCACCATCTGCGTACAAAAGGTAGCTCTTGAACGTGCCGGCGACCACAAGCCATGGGTGCTCGATGGGATCGCCGGCCCGCAGGAGGTGTTGGCTTCGGTGAATGATGCGGGCGGCACCGGTGTCGGTGGAGTGGCAGCGATCGTGCCAGTTGTCAGAAAAGTGAGGTTCCGAATGAGCAATGATAGACCTGGTTGGATGCACGGGCATGACAGGACCATCACTCCGGTTGTTCAGATGCCGCAGATGCTGTGACAGAGGGTCACGGTCACCCAAAAGGCCGGCGCCTGGAATGAGGGGTTCCACGTACCTGGCGTCGCCAGGTTGGCACCAGGCGCCCCTCGTCGCTGTGCGTCAACTGCTGTGGCGTCACGGCGAGCGATAGGGCGCTATTTCCCGGCGATCCACGGCGGCGGCACGGCATCGACAGCGCCGGACGCAAACCGCGGTGGGAATACGTTGACAGCCGTCAACGCGGGTGCCCGTGCCGGCTGCTAGTTTCTCACGGCATGAACAGTAAGCCGACTGGAGGATGGGTTGCGTCGCGCTGGGCCGCGAACGAAGTATTCGGCTCGGCGGTCTTGCACGCTCGCTGCGGAGGTCACGCTTCATCTCCTGCCGCCCAGTCCGGCGAATCGAAGGCGGCTCGTTGTGGGGCGCTATGACACCGTGTGGCGTCATGCCGCGCACTTGGCCCATACGCGGGATGGCTGACCGGCTGCTGCGGATAAGGCAAGGGCCATTGGCAACGAAAAGACAGGCAGGAGGCGCAAGATGAACGGACGACTGGCAGGCAAGGTCGCGCTGGTGACCGGGGGCGCCAAGGGGATCGGCTCGGCGACTTGTGAGCGGCTGGCAGAGGCTGGGGCGGCGGTCGCAGTCACGGATCTGGATGATGCCGAGGGGCAGGCTACGGCCGCGCGGATCGAGCAGGTGGGCGGCAGCGCGCGCTATTGGCACCTCGACGTGACGGACGAAGCGGCTGTGGAGCAGACGTTCCGCGAAGTGCGCCAGGCCTTCGGCCCCATCAATGTCCTGGTGAACAATGCGGGGATCGCGGGAGTCAACAAACCGACCGACGAAATCACACTGGACGAATGGAATGCGGTCATGGACGTCAATGTTCGTGGCGTCTTCCTCTGCACCAAGCATGCCGTCCCTTACATGCGGGAGGCCGGCGGCGGCAGCATCGTTAACCTGTCGTCCATCTACGGGATCATCAGTGCGGCGGACCTGCCGCCCTACCATGCCTCCAAGGGGGCGATCCGCCTCATGAGCAAGACCGATGCGCTGTTCTACGCCCGGGAAGGCATCAGAGTGAACTCGGTCCACCCCGGATACATCTGGACCCCATTGGTCGAAGAACTCGCCAATCAGGCGCCCGAGGGGCCTGAGGCTTTTCGCGAAGCCCTGGACGCCAAGCATCCCATCGGCCATGTCGGTGAGTCAGATGACATTGCCTACGGTATCGTCTATCTGGCATCGGACGAAGCCAAGTTCATCACAGGCAGCGAGCTGGTCATCGATGGTGGGTATACGGCTCAGTGACCCGATTACGGGCCGGCAGTGGGAGTTGCAACCCAATGGGCGAGCAGGATCAGGGAGCGAGCGGCGGCGCCAGCAGCGAAGAGTCTGACCATTCGAGCTGGCATGCGTGGTCTGCAGAGAAGATCCTCGAGCACTTCGAGACCGATTCGGACAAGGGACTCGACGCCAAGGAGGTAGCGGCTCGGCGAGAGCGCTTTGGTGCCAACCGCCTGACCTCTGCAGCCAGCCGCTCAACACTCATGCGCCTGGCGAACCAGTTCAACAACCTGTTCATCTATCTGTTGATCGTTGCCGGCATCGTCACGGCAGTGCTCGGCGAGTGGCTGGACAGCGGGGTGATCTTTGCTGTCGTCGTCATCATTGCGATCATCGGTTTCATCCAGGAAGGACGGGCGGAGCGGGCGCTGGAAGCCGTTCAGGGCATGCTCACCCGCAAGGCGCGGGTGTTGCGCGAGGGCCGTGACCGGGAGATCGATGCCGAAGAGCTGGTGCCTGGGGATATCGTTCTGTTCGAGGCCGGCGCGGGAGTTCCGGCCGACATCCGCATCCTCGAGCGCAAGAACCTCCAGGCTCAAGAGGCTGCGCTCACCGGCGAATCAGAGGCCGTGCACAAGCAGGTTGAGCCTGTGGACGAAGACGCCGGCGTCGGCGATCGCCATTGCATGCTCTTCTCCGGCACCCTCCTCACCACGGGGCGCGGCAAGGGCGTCGTTGTGGCCAGCGGTGACGCCACCGAGATCGGCCGCATCAGCGGCATGCTCTCGTCTATTCCATCCCTGAAGACGCCACTGCTCGAGCGAATGGATGACTTCACCCGGGTCCTGAGCATGGGAATCATTGCGTTGGCCGCGGTCACGTTCGCCATCGGCCTGTTGGTCTGGGGCGGCGCTTGGGGGGAGTTGTTCTTCGCTGCGGTCAGTATCGCCGTGGCCGCGATTCCTGAGGGACTGCCGGCGGTCATGACCGTCACCCTGGCCATCGGCGTTCAGCGCATGGCCAAACGCAACGCGATCATTCGCCGTCTGCCTGCGGTCGAGACCCTCGGTTCGGTCACGGTGATCTGCTCCGACAAGACCGGCACCCTGACCCGGAACGAGATGACGGTGCGGACGCTGTGTACGGCGGATTCGACCTTCGAGACCGAGGGGGTCGGCTACGCGCCCGAGGGTGGCTTCCTCCGCGACGGCGAAAAGGTGGATCTGGCGGAGCATGTTGCGACCCTCGACATGGTCCGCACCGGCATGCTCTGCAACGATGCTCACCTGCTGCAGGAGGGCGATCGCTTCGAGCCTGACGGCGATCCCACCGAGGCGGCGCTGATCGTGCTGGCGCACAAGGCCGGTTTTGATCCCGATGAGGAGTCCGAGACCTGGCGCAGGTTGGACGTGCTGCCCTTCGCGTCGGAGAGTCGCTACATGGCGACACTGGATGTTTCGCCAGAGGGCGACCGCTTCGTGCACGTCAAGGGCGGTCCGGAACGCGTGCTCGAGATGTGCAGTCATGCCCGCCGCGGCGACGATACGATCGAGATCGATGCCGACTTCTGGCACGAACGCGTCGATGCCATCGCGGCCCGTGGTCAGCGGCTGCTGGCGGTGGCGCGCAAGACAGTGAGTGATGACCTTGAGGCTCTCGACGAGGAAGAGGCCGAATCGGGGCTGACATTGCTGGGCCTGTTCGGACTCATCGATCCACCCCGGGATGAGGCCATTGCCGCGGTCGCCGCCTGTCAGAGCGCGGGCATTCGGGTCATCATGATCACCGGTGACCATGCCTTGACCGCTGGGGCGATTGCCCGCGAACTCGGCATCGAGCGTTCGGACGAAGTGCTCACCGGCCGTGAGCTCGAAGACCTCGACGACACGGCACTGCGGGAGCGCGTGCGGGACACGGACGTCTTCGCCCGCGCCAGCCCCGAGCATAAGCTGCGTCTGGTCAAGGCCCTGCAGGCCGACGGCGAAGTGACCGCGATGACGGGCGATGGCGTCAACGACGCACCGGCCCTGAAACGTGCCGACATCGGGATCGCCATGGGCCAGAAGGGAACCGATGCGGCGCGGGAAGCCTCGGCCATGGTCCTGGCGGATGATAACTTCGCGTCGATCGAACGGGCGGTCGAAGAAGGTCGCACCGTCTACGACAACCTGAAGAAGGCCATCCTGTTCATCCTGCCGACCAACGTGGCCCAGGCCCTGGTGATTGTCAGCGCCATCGTGATAGGTGCGGTCATGCCGGTGACGCCGGTGCAGATCCTGTGGGTCAACATGATCACCGCGGTGACGCTCGGACTTGCCTTCGCCTGGGAGCGTGCGGAAGGCAAGATCATGAAGCTGCCGCCGCGGGACACGGAGGAGCCGCTTCTCACCCGCTTCATGCTCTGGCGGATCGGCTTGGTGGGCCTGCTGTTGCTCCTCGGCGTCGGGCTGCTCTTCATGCAGGAACAGGGGCGGCCGGCCACCGATCTCGAATACGCGCGCACGCTTGCCGTGAACGCGCTGGTCATGGGCCAGATCGCCTACCTTCTCAACGCCCGCTTCTTCGACGCCCGCTCCTATACCCTCGATGGCCTGTTCGGCAGCCGCGTTGTACTTGGAGCCATTGGCGTCTGCCTGGTTCTGCAGCTCATGTTCACCTACGCCCCGTTCATGCAGCTGCTGTTCGACACCCGCCCGCTCGATGCCGATGCCTGGATGCGTTGTATCGCCGTGGCTTTGGCCGTCTTCGTTCTGGTGGAGGTCGAGAAGGCCTTCGTCCGTCGCCGCAACGGTCGTTTGACCGCAGAACCGGGAGCGGGTGGACAGCATGCAGGAGGGGAAGCATGACGGACGCTGACGCATCCCGCGTGAGGGGCAGCGAGGTGGTGATCAGCGCTGCGCTGTTCGACACCGATGGTGTGGTCACCGACACCGCGGCGGCCCATGCGGCCGCCTGGAAACGGTTGTTCGATGGCTTTCTCGAAGCGCGGGCGGAGCGTCTCGGGGTGCCCTTTGAAGCCTTTGATCCGCGCCTCGACTATCTGCGTCATGTGGACGGCAAGCCACGCAACGACGGGGTTGCGAGCTTCCTGGCTGCTCGCGACATCGAGCTGCCCTACGGCGACGCCGACGACAAGCCCGAGGTGGAAACGGTGTGCGGGCTGGCCCGGCGCAAGGACGGCTATTTCCAGCAGTGGCTCGAGGAGAATCGGGTGCAGGCCTATCCGGGGACGGTCCGACTCATTCGGGCGCTGCGCACAGCCGGGGTGAAGGTGGGGGTGTTTTCCGCGAGCCGGAATGCGGCGGCAGTACTCGAGAATGCGGGCGTCCTCGATCTCTTCGACGCCCGCTGTGACGGCACTGATGCCGCGGAGCTCGCGTTGCCCGGCAAACCGGATCCGGCGATGCTCTTCGAGCTGGCCAGACGCCTCGCCGTCGATCCTGCCTCGAGTCTGGTGATCGAGGACGCGATCGCTGGTGTCCGCGCCGGCGCAGAGGGCGATTTCGCGATGCTGGTGGGGGTGGCGCGGGCCGAGGAGCAGGCAGACGCCCTCGCCGAAGCCGGGGCCGACTTGGTGGTGAACGACCTGAGCGAGCTGCGTCTCGCTGGGGTCCGTGGGGATGGCCCAGGTGACGGCCAGGTCACGCTGGAGTTGAAGACCCTGGCGACGCTTGCCGACATCGATGATGCGCCCGAGCTGCTGCGCGAGCAGCTTGGGGATCAGAAGGTGGCGAGCTTCCTGGATTACGATGGAACCCTCACGCCGATCGTTCGCGACCACACCCATGCGCTGCTCGATGACACGATGCGTCGGGCGGTGGACAACCTGTCCCGACACGCCCTGGTCACCATCGTCAGTGGGCGCGACCTCACGCGGCTGAAGCAGCTGGTGAAGCTCGACGGCGTGATCTACGCCGGCAGTCATGGTTTCGAGATCGATGGGCCGCCTGGCAGCAACATGTCCTTCGAGCTCGGCACCGAGTGTCTGCCTGAGCTCGATCGTCTCGAGACCACTCTCGACGAGGCGCTTTCGGACATCGAGGGACACGCGTTGGAGCGCAAGCGGTTTTCGCTCGCAGTGCACTACCGCAATGTGGCGCAAACGGACGTTCCCCGGCTGCAGAGTCTGGTGGAGGACGCGCTAGGCGAACGCTCCGGGCTGCGGCTCGGGCATGGCAAGAAGGTGTTCGAGATCCGTCCCGATATGACCTGGGGCAAGGGGCACGCCGTGCTGCGCGTGCTCGAGCTCATGTTCCACGAGCCGCCCCTGGTGATCTACATAGGCGATGACCTCACTGACGAGGACGCCTTTCAGATGCTTGCCGGGCGGGCACTGTGCATCGCGGTCCGCCACGATGAAGACCGACAGACCGCAGCCGATTATGCCGTCGCCGATACCGAGGCGGTGCGCCGCCTGCTGGAGTCGATCACCAGACTGGTGATGCTGGATAGTCATCAGTAGGGAGTCTCAGATGGGGCTTGAACGCAAGCAGAGGGCTGAACAGGAACCCGGCACCCCCTCTTCCTGGTTGCTGGTCTACGATGACTACTGCCCGGATCAGGAGGGGTTGCGGGAAGCGCTGTGCACCCTTGGCAGTGGCTATTTTGCTACCCGTGGCGCCAGTCCCGATTCCGTGGCGGACGCCATCCACTATCCGGGCACCTACCTCGCGGGGGGCTACAACCGGCTCACCAGCAAGGTCGCCGGCCGTGAGGTCGAGAACGAGGATTTGGTCAACATGCCGAACTGGCTGCCGTTGACCTTCCGCATCGACGATGACGACTGGTTTTCCATCGACGCGTTAGAACTCCTGTCCTT
The DNA here is from genome assembly GCA_007694905.1 of Gammaproteobacteria bacterium. Lineage (GTDB taxonomy): Bacteria > Pseudomonadota > Gammaproteobacteria > Pseudomonadales > Azotimanducaceae > SLTB01. Next base: position 14,519 of record REEU01000148.1, read on the forward strand.
CCGCCAGGCACTCGATCTCCAATGCGGTGTGCTGCGCCGCGATCTTCGCCTGCGCGACGACCATGGGCGCATCACCCGCTGGCATGAGCGACGCATCGTCAGCATGGCGCATCCGAACCAGGCTGCGCTGTGTGTGGAGCTTGTTGCCGAGAACTGGTCGGGCGAGCTCACCGTTCGCTCCGGCCTCGACGGCAGCGTGACCAACGACAACGTGGCCCGCTATCGTGACTTGGAAGGCTGCCACCTGGAGGCGGTCGAGGCGCGAGAGTGCAGTGGTCGCTCCATACTGCTGCGCTGTCGGACCCGCCAGTCGCTGATCGGGATTGCCCAGGCAGCGCGCACGCGCCTGTATCGGGGCGACGTCGAGGTCGATGCCGAGTGCGAGACGCATGTTCTCGAGAACCGGGTCATGCAGGACATCCGTGCAGGCGTGCAGGCGCAGCATCCGATCCGCATCGAGAAACTCGTCGCCATGTACTCCTCGCGTGACCGCGCCATCTCGGAACCCGGACTCGCCGCTCTCAGGACCCTGGAGTGCACGGGCGGATTCGAGGACGGCCAACTGGCCCCCCACATGCTCGCCTGGAACCACCTGTGGCAGGCATGCGACATCTCGCTTCAGGACAGCGGCGCGTCGGAGACCGAGCTCAAGCTCCGCCTCCACACCTTCCACCTGCTGCAGACCGCCTCCGTGCATAGCGTTGATCTCGACGTCGGCATCCCGGCTCGAGGCTGGCATGGCGAAGCCTACCGTGGGCACATATTCTGGGATGAGCTGTTCATTTTTCCGTTTCTGAACTTGAGGATTCCGATGCTCACCCGGGCGCTGCTGCGCTATCGCCACCGCCGTCTCGGCGCGGCGCGCGGGGCGGCCGCCGAAAACGGTTTCCGCGGAGCGATGTATCCCTGGCAAAGCGGCAGCGATGGCCGCGAAGAAACCCAGCGCGTGCACCTGAATCCGGAATCCGGTCGCTGGCTTGCGGACAACAGCCACCGGCAGCGCCACATCAACGCCGCCATCGCCTACAACATCTGGCAGTACCACCAGGCCACCGATGATCAGGAGTTCCTGTACTTCTACGGCGCCGAGATGCTGCTGGAAATCGCGCGCTTCTGGGCCAGTGCCGTCAGCTACAACGCTGAGATCGATCGTTACGAGATCAAAGGTGTGATGGGCCCGGACGAATACCATACCGCCTATCCGGATGCCGATCCGGAGGAGGAGGGCGGTGTGGACAACAATGCCTATACCAACGTCATGGCGGCCTGGGTGCTGGCGCGGGCGATCGAGGTTATCGGGATCCTGCCGCAGACGATCAGATCCCAGCTGTGTGCGCGTCTCAATCTGGGCGAGGACGAGCTCCGTCACTGGCGAGAGGTCAGCCGCAAGCTGCGAGTGCCGATGACGCCTGACGGCATCATCAATCAATTCGACGGTTACGAAAGCCTTGAGGAACTGGACTGGGAAGGCTATCGGAACAGGTACGGCGACATTCAGCGGCTCGACCGCATCCTCGAGGCCGAAGGGGACTCCTGCAACCGGTACAAGGTGTCGAAGCAGGCCGATGTGCTCATGCTGTTCTATTTGTTCTCAGCCGAAGAGCTCGGGTTGCTGTTCGAGCAGCTCGGCTATCCCTTCGATTACGACACCATTCCCCGCAACATCGAGTACTACCTCGCCCGCACCTCCCATGGTTCGACCCTGAGTAAGGTGACGCATTCCTGGGTGATGGCCCGTTCCGATCGCTGCCATTCCTGGGCCCTGTTTCAGCAAGCACTGGACAGCGATATCGCGGACATCCAGGGTGGCACCACGCCCGAGGGCATTCACGTCGGGGCCATGGCGGGTACCGTGGACATCGTTCAGCGCTGCTACCTCGGTATCGAGCTGCGGGGGAACGTTTTGCATCTGGATCCGGCGCTGCCCACGGACGTGAAGAAGGTCGGGTTACGCATCCATTACCGCCTGCAGACCCTGGAGGTGGAAGCGGATCACGACTGCCTCCGTATCCGCAGCATCGCTTGCCCGAGTCCTCCGATTACCCTCGCCTATCGAGGCCAGCATCGAGAGCTTGCTCCCGGCGAGCATTGCGAGTTCGTGCTTTTGAAGCCGGATGAACGTGATCGGAACGAGAATCGCCAAAGGGACAGCCAACGCCCGAAGGAGACAGGCTGATGAATGAGAGCATCGAGAGGATACGGCGGCTGGCAGACCTCGGGCGTGCCGACACGGCGCTCGTAGGCGGCAAGAACGCGTCACTTGGCGAGATGATCCGGAATCTCACGCAGGCGGGGATTCGCGTCCCGGACGGCTTCGCGACCACAGCGGATGCCTACCGCGAGTTCATTGCGCACAACGATCTGGAAGTCCCCATGACCGAGAAGCTCGCCGAACTCGCACCTGACCAGCGCAACCTGGCCGGGATCGGCGAGGCGGTGCGCGCGATGATCCTCGACGGGGAGTTGCAACCGCCGCTGGTGGAAGAGGTCCTGGCAGCCTATCGCGGTCTGCCGGGTCGGCGCAGCCGCCGCGGTGCAAGCGTCGCTGTGCGCAGCAGCGCGACGGCGGAGGACCTCCCGGAGGCGAGCTTTGCCGGACAGCTCGACAGCTTTCTCAACGTCCGCGGTGAGGCTGCACTGCTCGATGCCATCAAGCGCTGCTTTGCCTCGCTGTTCACCGATCGGGCGATCATCTATCGACAGAACAATGGCTTCGAGCACATGCAGGTGGCGCTCTCAGTAGGCGTCCAGATCATGGTGCGCGCCGACAAGGGCGGCGCCGGCGTCATGTTCTCGATTGACACCGAGACGGGCTTTCCGCGCAGCGTGATGATCGACGCGGCCTGGGGGCTGGGTGAAACGGTGGTTCAGGGCATGCTGGAGCCCGACCGCTACGCGGTCTTCAAGCCGCTGCTTAACGATGCCTCGCTGACGCCCATCATCGAAAAGGCGCTCGGAGCCAAGGCGCAGAAGATGGTCTATGCCAGAGGTCGCGGTGATGTCGGCGAGGCGACGTCGCGGCTTGTGAAGACCAGCAGGAAGGAGCGGGACGCTTACGTCCTGACTGAGGAGGAGATCCTTACGCTGGCACGCTGGGCCTGTGCGATCGAGGACCATTACGGCCAACCCATGGACATGGAGTGGGCCAGAGACGGCGAGGACGATGCGCTCTACATCGTCCAGGCGCGGCCGGAGACGGTCCAATCCCGGCGCGAGCGCGGCCGGTTCAGGCGCTACCATCTGAAGTCCACGGGTAAGCAGCTGCTCAGCGGCCAGGCGATCGGCGATGCCATTGCCAGCGGTCATGTGTGCCGGCTCGGGAGCGCCGCTGAGATCGATCGCTTCAAGCCCGGCTCGGTGCTCGTGACCGGCAACACGGGTCCGGATTGGGTGCCGATCATGAAACGGGCGGCGGCGATCGTGACCGAACACGGCGGGCGCACGAGTCACGCCGCCATCGTCAGTCGCGAGCTTGGCCTGCCGGCGGTCGTCGGCGCCGAGGGCGCGATGAGCGTCCTGAAGGATGGTGCGGAGATCACCGTCTCCTGCGCTGAGGGCGCGACGGGCTGCGTTTACGAGGGCACTGCGGATTTCGACATCGAGGACATCGACCTCGGCAGCATCGCGCAGACTCGCACCCGGGTGATGCTGAATCTGGCCAACCCTGCCGCCGCGCTGCAATGGTGGCAGCTGCCGGCGGATGGCGTGGGCTTGGCGCGCATGGAGTTCATCATCGGCAATGCCATCCAGGTGCATCCCATGGCGCTGCTGAAACCGGAGGCGGTCACGGAACGCAAGGCACTGCGTCAGATCCAGACGCTGACCCGTGGTTTCGACGATCCCGCGGATTACTTCGTGGACACGCTGGCGCGAGGCCTGGCGCGGATCGCGGCGGTGTTTCATCCGTTGCCCACCATCGTGCGCATGAGTGACTTCAAGACCAACGAGTATGCCGAGCTCATCGGCGGCGCCGCCTTCGAGCCGGACGAGGAGAACCCGATGCTCGGCTGGCGCGGCGCGAGCCGCTACTACAGCGCCGGCTACCGCGAAGGCTTCGCGCTGGAGTGTCGTGCCATCAGGCAGGCGCGGGAGGAACTCGGTTTCACCAACATCGTCATCATGATTCCGTTCTGTCGCAGTCCCGACGAGGCGGATCAGGTCCTCGGTGTACTGGCCGACAACGGCCTGATCCGCGGCCGCGACGGGCTCGAGGTCTACGTGATGGCCGAACTCCCGGCGAACGTGCTGCTGGCCACGGAGTTCGCCGAACGCTTCGACGGGTTCTCCATCGGCTCGAACGACTTAACTCAGCTCATCCTCGGCGTCGACCGCGACAGTGAGCTTCTGAGCACGGTCTTCGACGAACGCAATCCGGCCGTGATGAAGGCGATCGCGCAACTGCTCGCCGCGGCCAGGGAGAGCCGCACTCACACGGGGCTGTGCGGTCAGGCGCCCAGCGATCACCCGGAGTTCGCACGGTTCCTGGTGGAGCACGGCATCGACTCGATTTCGGTGACCCCGGACAGCTTCGTTTCGGTCAAGCAGGTGGTCATCGACATCGAGCGGGAACTGGACGCTCCTGGGGCGGCCGCCGACGCGGATCGGTGAGCGTTTTTGGCTCAAGTTGCTCAAGTGGCTCGAATGGAGAGTGCCATGATCTTTCGTCAGCTCTATGACAGCACTTCATCGACCTACACCTATCTGCTCGCCGACGAGGTGTCCCGGGAGGCCCTGCTCATCGACCCGGTCTTCGGTCAGGCTCAGCGGGATCTCGCCCTCGTTGCGGAACTCAGGCTGACCCTGCGACTGATGGTGGAGACCCATGTCCATGCGGATCACGTCACTGCCGCGTGGCTGCTGAAGCAGAAAACCGGCTGCGACATCGCCTCGGCGAAGGTGATCGGAGCCGAGCACGTGGATCTGCCATTAGAAGAAGGCGAGGCATTCGGCGTCGGCGACGTCCGCCTTCAAGCCATGGCCACGCCGGGACACACCGACGGCTGCATGAGCTTCGTCTTCACCGATGCATCCATGGTGTTCACTGGCGATGCGCTTCTGATCCGCGGCTTGCGCCAGATCAGCCAGGCCTGACGGCCACTCAGTGAAAGCGAGACCTGATCCGTGCGTATTCTGTTTCTCTGTGTCAGTAATGCTGCCCGCAGCCAGATGGCCGAAGGGCTGGCGCGGGCGCTGTTGCCGGCGTCGGTCACAGTGGAGAGTGCAGGCTCAGAGCCGGGTACGCTGAACCCCGATGCTGTGGCCGTGATGGCCGAGATCGGTATCGACATCTCCAAGCATCAGCCCAAGGGACTCGATGCGGTTGACGTTGCGGGTGCCGATGTCATCGTCACGCTCTGCGCCGATGAGATCTGCCCGGTCGTGCCGGGTGCGGTGAAGCGCTTGCATTGGCCGATCAGCGATCCCGTCGACGTCGAAAGCTCTCGCGCCGCGCGCGCGCAGATCCAGGACCGGATCGAGGCCCTGAGTCGAGTGCTGACCTGATGGTAGCTTGATCGGGATCTGCGTCGGCGTACCACTGCGCGATCTGCAGGGCACCATCATCGGCAGCCTCGATCTTTCCGTGCCCAACGAGCACGTCCAGCTGCCCACCTGGGGCCTGATGCAGACCATGGCCCGGGCTATCGAGCGGCAATTGGCGGGTGCCGCGCCGGGGCACTGGCCTGATGAGCATCCGAACCAGCCCTTGTCGGCGCCGCGCGGCATTCTCGAGTTCTTGCTGCGGGACGAGGCCTTCGGCGAACGAAAAGCACTGCGCGGACGGGCGCGAACAGCGCTCGATAGCGCCGAGCACGTTCTCCGCAATGCAATGGAGGAGACAAGCCGTCGCAGCACGGAAATCGAAGCGCGCCAGCGTCTCAGTGAGCACTCGCTGAACGAGTTCGTTGTTGATGGCCATCTAACCCGCATATCTCACCGATGCGCGAAGCGAGGTCGTGGAGATGCCGGTAAAGACAAGGCGCGCGACAGTTCGGGCGCGCAGGCGTACTTTACAGTACGTCGAGCACCCGGACCGAGCGCAACGCAGGATTTGCCGGTATGTCCGCGGCCGCAGCCGTGAATCGGTGAGATATGTGGGCTAAAGTGACCCACGAGTGGCCAACGCTTTTGACCCACCCTGAGGTGGCGATGATGCCACGAAGCGAACTACCGTCGCGGCCCTCAATGAGCAGACAAGGGCCGGGTGGTGAAGGAGTGGGTTGTGATTCACAAGATCAAGGCGATGCACGACGGGGGTCATGGTCTGTCCAGTCGGGCGATCAGTCAGCAGCTGAACGTCTCCCGCAACACGGTCCGGAAGTACCTGCGCATGGACGAGCTGGCGATCAGCGATGCTCAGCTCGACCGCAGCCGGGAGAAGCGTCTGGATGTCCACCGGGTGTACATCAAGTATCTGCTGGAAGAGTTTCCGCGCCTGAGCGCCGTCAAGGTGGCGCGCAAGCTCAAGGCCAAGGTGGGCGACGTCGGGGTATCCGATCGCTCTCTGCGGCGCTATGTGCGGGCGCTGAAAGAGATCGTGGCGGTCCGACAGGAACGCTACTACGCGCCGGTGCTGGATCTGATTCCGGGCGTCCAGTGTCAGGTGGACCCTGATGAACTGCGCGGCGTGGCCATCGGCGGCGAGGAGCAGACGGTCTACTTCGTCGTCTTCGTACTGTCGTTCTCCCGACTGACGTACACCGCGGTGTCGTTCGAGCCCATCGATACGACCTGCTTCCTGCGCATGCACGATGAAGCCTTTCGCTACTTCGGCGGTGTGCCGGAGGAGTGTGTCTACGACCAGACCAAGCTGGTGGTCATTGAGGAGCAGTACCGGGAGTTGACGGTGAACCAGCGTTTCCACGCCTTCGCGACCGCCGCAGGATTCCGGGTCCATGCCTGCCGCGGCTACGATCCGGAGAGCAAGGGCAAGGTCGAAGCGGGCGTGAAATACGTCAAGCAGGACTGCCTTTACGGTGAGCGATTTCAGGACCGTGACGGCCTGCGCGGGCACGTCCTCGATTGGCTCGATGAGGTGGCCAACGTCCGCCTGCATGGCACCACGGGCCGACAGCCGCGGGAACACTTCGAGGCTGAAGAGCGTGGCCACCTGCGGCCGTATCTGACGCCGCCGTGTGTCGCTGTGCCGGCAGCCGGTCTGGCTCAGCGCAAGGTGGACAAGGTCGGGCTGATTTCCTGGTCGGCGAATAAGTATTCGGTGCCGATGGTCTATCAGCGGGGCACGGTGGGCGTACAGGAGGTCGAGGACGCCTTGGTGATCCATGACCTGGAAACCGGGGACGAAGTGGCCCGACACCCGCTGAGCCATGGCAAGGGTGAGCGGGTGCGCAACAACCACCACTACCGCGATCCCGCGCAGCAGGCCCGCACGCTGGAAGCGGAGATCATGGAGCACCTGGGCGCCGATTTGGGCGAGCGCCTCTGCCAGGGGCTGAAGCGAACGTCACCGCGGATCTACAAGGATCAACTGGTGGTGGCCAGCAAGTTGGTCGCCGGTGCTGGCCCATCGGAGTGCACGGTGCTGGAGCAACTGGCGGCTCGACAGCAGGTCACTGCGACGGGGATCAAGCGCTACCTGGAGGCCCACCACCAAGCCCGACAGCGTGGCCGCGAGGTCGACACCGACGTCGCGCCGGGCCAACACATCGGAGCGGATGGCCTGCTTGCTTACAGCTGCCTTGGCCAGTCGGCTGGCCAGGAGGAGGTGACCCATGGGGCAGCTTGAGCAGACCACCGCCCGGTTCCGAGGGCTGCGCCTGAATGCGACCGCCATGCGCTTGCCGGACCTTCTGGCCGACGCCGAGGCCAATTCAGTGTCCTACCTGGCCTTCGCCGACATGCTGGCGGAGCACGAGCAGCGCTGCCGGGATGGCAGGCGTGTCGAGCTCAACCGGCGCAAGGCCGCCTTCCCGTCCGACAAACGCCTGGAGGGGTTCGACTACCGGCACCAGACCACCATCACCAAGCGTCAGGTCAATGCGCTGCTGGACTTCGGATTCATCGACAACCGCGAGAATCTGGTGTTCATCGGCCCGCCGGGGGTGGGCAAGACCCACTTGGCCATTGGCATTGGTCAGAAGGCCCTCGAGGCCGGTTACAAGGTGCTGTTCCGCACCGCCCTGGATCTGGTCGAGGAGCTTGAACTGGCCGAGATGAAGGGTGAGCTGAAGCGCCGGGTCAGCCAGTTGGCCAAGTTCGACGTCATCGTCATCGACGAGCTGGGCTACCTGCCGATGAACCGCCAGGCCCGCTACAACCTGTTCCAGCTGATCAACAGCCTTTACGAGTACAGGTCGGTG
>REEU01000097.1 GCA_007694905.1 Gammaproteobacteria bacterium
TGATGCGAACGCGCCCTGAGGGCCAGAGTCGCGGAGGAATTGATCAGCACTTCCCCAGAAGGAACCCTAGACCATGGACGTACTGACTGTACTGTTCGTTCCCGTCGTCCTGTTCATGCTGTTCGTGGCACCGGTATGGCTGGTGCTTCATTACCGCAGCAAACGACAGGCCGGGGCCAGCCTCAACGTCGACGAACGCCAGGAGCTCGAACAGCTGGCCGATCAGGCCGAACGGATGCTGGACCGGATCGAGACCCTGGAATCCATCCTCGACGTGGAAGCCCCCGGTTGGCGCGAGCGGGCGCGGCGGCTGTGATCGGCGTTCAGTCCATGGGCCGCAGGCGTTGGGTTGACGGAGCCCTGGTGGGCGAGGAGATGATCAGGTGAGCGCGCGCGATGGAAACAAGGGTGACGAACGGGAGCTCAAGGAAACCCTGCGGCACCTCGAAGAAGCGATCGACGAGCTGGCCCAGAGCGCACGCGGCGCGGTGAGCCAGCGGGCCGCCCGCCTGGCGGAGGATCTCGAGCAACGCGCACGGCGGCTTCGGCGTCAGATCGAAGATGCCGCCGAGTCCGAAGCCCGGGTCTCCGATCTGCCGCCGCGTGCCTATCAGACCGCGAAACGTTCCAATGGCTGGCTCAGGGATCTCTACCGGGATCCTGAGCGTGCCTGGCTGGCTGGAGTCTGCGCCGGCACTGCCCGCTACCTGGGCGTCGAGCCCTGGGTGGTACGCCTGGTGGTGATCAGCCTGTTCCTGTTCAACGCTTTTCTCATGTTCTGGGCGTACGTTGCCGGTGTTTTCCTGCTTGCGCGCCGGCCGGCGGGCAACGGTAAGCGTTACGCCGACGCGGCCGGTCTGGCATCGGAGCCTTCGTTCGCCCCTGAGCTTGGCAGCCGCTTTGCGCCGCGTCCGGGGATGCGCAGCCTGCGGGTGCGCTTCACCGACATGGAAGGACGCGTCCGGCGTATGGAGGGCTATGTCACCTCCCGGGAATTCACGCTGCAGCGCGAGCTGTCTGCACTGGAGAGGGACGGCAGCCAATAGCTGACTGGCGTTCGTATTGCCATTGCTTCCGCAACAGCCCAGGGACGCTGCATGTCGGATCAGCTCTCAACGGCCAGCGCCCGGAGCATGGCGCCCGGACAGTCGGTGAAGACGCCGGCCACGCCCATGCGACGCAGTTGCAGCGCCTCTTTCGGATCATTCACCGTATACACCAAAGTCGCCATGCCCGCGTCCCGGGCCGCCTGCACAAGGGCGGCTCCGGCCGTGCGCCGATGGACATTCAAGGCGACCGCGTCTAGGGCGGTGGCGGCCGTGATCGGATCCCGGTCCAGTCGTCCGAACAGCGCGGCCCGCGGGTACTCGGGCGCGGCGTTTCGCGCCATGGCCAGTTCCCGATGGTCAAACGCGGAGAGCAGAATGCTCTCGGCTGCTTCGGCGCGGGCGCGCAGCAGATCCACGGTCGGCCCGGCGGTTCCTGGGCCCTTCAGCTCCACGTTGACGCCGACCCGGCCGGCCACCAGCTCGAGCACCTCCTCGAGCAGGGGTACCCGCTCCCCATCACCTGCGTCCAGACCCCGGAGCAGATCCAGTGACACCGCATCGACGCGGCCGCTTCCGGACGTGGTACGGTCCAGCTCCTCGTCGTGGATCACCACCAGCGCCCCGGCCACCAGCTGGACATCGAGTTCGATGGCGTCAGCACCGTCGCCGATGGCCTGTTCGAATCCGCGCAACGTGTTTTCGGGAGCAGTGGACGGAGAGCCGCGATGGCCGATACAGAGGAAGTTTCGATGAAAGAACGAGCGCATGGGCTTATTGTAGGCGCCGACGGATCAAAGTATCGAGTCCGATAGCGCCTGCGGCAGCGGGCGAACCCAGCAACCGGGATGGCTCATGACCTACGAAGTGCTAGCGCGCAAGTGGCGCCCCACCACGTTCGCCGCCATGGCGGGGCAGGATCATGTCCTGCGTGCCTTGATCAACGCCCTGGCCGGGGATCGTCTGCATCATGCCTATCTGTTCACCGGCACCCGCGGCGTCGGCAAGACCACCGTGGCGCGGATCCTTGCTCGTTGTCTGAACTGCGAGACGGGCATCACGCCCGAGCCGTGTGGCGTGTGCACCAGCTGCCGGGAGATCAGCGAGGGCCGATTCGTCGACCTCATCGAGGTGGACGCCGCCTCCCGCAGCCGGGTGGAAGAGACCCGTGAGCTGCTCGAGAATGTCCAGTACGCACCTACGCGCGGCCGCTTCAAGGTGTACCTCATCGACGAGGTCCACATGCTGTCCGGGGCCAGTTTCAATGCGCTGTTGAAGACGCTGGAGGAGCCGCCCCCGCACGTCAAGTTCCTGCTGGCGACAACGGATCCGAAAAAGCTGCCGGTGACGGTGCTGTCGCGCTGCCTGCAGTTCCACCTCAAGAACCTGACCCCGGATCGGATCGTAAGGCACCTGGAAATGGTGCTCGGCGAGGAGAAGATCAGCGCTGAGGCCGAGGCCCTGTGGGCGCTGGCACGGGCGGCCGATGGCAGCATGCGGGACGCTCTCAGCCTGACGGATCAGGCCATCGCCTTCGGTGATGGGCAGCTTCAGGCCGATGAAGTGGCACGCATGCTCGGCACCATTGACCAGGGTGCGCTGGAGCGGATTCTCGAGAGCCTCGCTGCCGGCGATGGCGAAGCCCTGCTCGCCTGCTGCGGGGATCTGGCCGAGCATGCAGCGGATTTCCCCGCGGTGCTGCGGGAACTGATGGCGGTTTTGCATCGAATTGCAGTGGTGCAGGCCGTACCCGCGGCGGCGCCTGCGGGGGCCAGCGTCGGGGATCAGGTGGGTGCGCTGGTGGTGGCGATGGCGGGGCGCCTGACCCCGGAGGACATTCAGCTCTACTACCAGATCGCCCTGACCGGGCAGCGGGACCTTCCGTTCGCCCCGGATCCGCGCAGTGGTTTCGAAATGACCCTGCTGCGCATGCTGGCGTTCCGCCCACAGCAGCCTGGATCGGACCAGCGGCCCGCCCGGGTCGAAGCAAGCGCTCCGGCCCAGGGCGCCGGATCTGCGGCCGCAACGCCAGAGGTGGCTGCCCCACGTCCGGAGCCGGCGAGGTCGGCCACGGTCACCCCCCAGCCCGAGTCCGGGTTGCGTGGGACCAATGGCCACAGCCAGCCGCTGCCGGAGGAACCGGACAGCATCAACGTGAAGCCGGAGGCGCCGCCGAACGCTGTGCCGGCAGCAACGGGCCCGGCGCCGGTGGCGGTGGAGCCGCCGGTACTTGGGGCTCCCCAGCACTGGCATGACGTCATCCGCCGCCTGGAGCTGACCGGATTGACCGCGGAACTGGTCAACCATTGTCTGCCCGAGTCAGTGGAGGACGGGCGGGTGCGGCTGCTGCTCGATCCCGCCGCGGAACCGCTGCATGCGGACGTGCACGTCGGGCGTCTGGAGGCGGCCCTGTCGGCACTGCTTGGACGCCCGCTGAAGGTGGAGATCCGGGTCGCTGCCAGCGCCGATGAAACGCCCGCGCAGCAGGCTGCGCGGCGACGCGCTGAGCGGCAGCGCCTGGCGGAGCAGGCCATCGAGTCCGACGTCAACGTGCGGACGCTAATCGAGACGTTCAATGCCTCTGTGCAGCGGGAGTCGATCCGGCCCCTGGGGTGACCCGCAGTTTGGCTCCAGTCAAGGTCGGAAACCCCCCGGATGGGGGTGTACAATAGGCTTTTATGCGAGTCGCACCGTGGCGGTGGACCGAGCGCGGACACAATCTTGGGAGAAGTAACTTGAAAGGCCCCTTCGGCGACATGATGAAGCAGGCCAAGGACATGCAGGAGCGGCTGCAGGAGGCGCAGGCCAGTCTGGCTTCGCTGGAAGTCATTGGCGAGAGCGGCGCGGGCATGGTTCGGGTGACGATGACCGGGCGCCACGACGTCCGCAAAGTGGACATCGACCCTTCACTGCTGACCGAGGACAAGGAAGTGCTCGAAGACCTGATCGCTGCCGCGGTGAACGATGCCGTACGGAGAGTGGAGCGGGCCAACCAGGAGAAGATGTCCGAGCTGACGGCCGGGCTGCCGTTACCGCCCGGCCTCAAGCTGTTCTGACGCATGGCTCGTCTGCAATCCGGACTTCTCGGTGAGCTGGTCACCGCCCTGCGGCGCCTGCCCGGCGTCGGCCCCCGTTCCGCCCAGCGCATGGCACTGCACCTGCTCGAACGCGACCGCAAGGGCGCTTCCGATCTGGCGGACGCGCTGGTGGCCGCTGTGGCCGGTGTCGGTCACTGTCGCCTCTGCCGGGCCCTGGCTGAGGCCGAACTGTGCGACGTCTGCGCCGATCCGCAGCGGGATGCCGGACTGCTGTGTGTGGTGGAGTCCCCTTCAGACCTGCTGGCCATCGAGGGCGCCGGCGGCTATCGGGGGCGCTATTTCGTGCTCATGGGACGACTCTCGCCCATCGATGGTGTCGGGCCTGAAGACATCGGCGTGCCGGAGTTGCTTGCGCGTCTGCGTGACGAATCGGTCAAGGAGGTCATTCTGGCCACCAATGCCACAGTGGAGGGCGAAGCAACGGCTCATTACCTCGCCGAGCAGGTGCGCGCAGCAGGCATCGATGTCAGCCGGATCGCCCACGGCGTACCCGTAGGTGGCGAACTCGAATTCGTCGACGGCGGCACCCTGTCCCATGCCTTCAGCGGCCGGATCCGGTTGTCCTGATGTCGCCGAGGACCATGCAGCTGATGGTGGATGAGGCGCAATGGATCGCCACGGATGCGGAATTCGCAGCGCTGTGCGAGTCGGCGCGGGACGCGGACAGCGTGGCGATCGATACGGAGTTCGAACGCACCGACACGTTCTACCCGAAGTTGGCCCTGGTGCAATTCTGTATCGGTGACCGCATCGCGTTGCTGGACCCGCTGGCGCTTGCTGACGTGACACCGCTGCGAGCACTGCTCGAGGATCCGAGCACGGAAAAGGTGTTGCATTCCTGCAGCGAGGACGTGGAGGTGCTTGCAGCCTGGTGCGGTGCCCGACCACAGGCACTGTTCGATACCCAGATCGCCGCCGCCTTCTGCGGGGGGCGCTACGGGATCGGATATCGGGATCTGGTCGTGCAGGAGTTCGGCGTCGAGCTGGACAAGGATGCCACCCGTTCCAATTGGCTGCACCGACCCTTGAGCGCCGTGCAGATCCGCTATGCGGCGCTCGATGTCGCACTGCTGCTCCCGCTCAAGGCACGGCAGGAGGAGGCACTGTCAGTCGAGGGAAGGGTGCACTGGCTGCGCGAGGAGTGCGATCGGGCCGTGAGCGACGTGCTCGATCGGCCGGGGCCGGAGACGGCGTGGCGCAACGTCAAGCGTGCGGGAACCCTTGGCGCCCGCGGGCTCGCTGCTTTGCAGCGTCTGGCAGCGTGGCGGGAACGGCGCGCCCGGGAGCTCGATCGGCCCAAAGGCTGGTTGCTGAAGGATGAGCAGTTGATTCTGCTGGCCGGTCGGCTGCCGGAGCGCATCGAGGATCTCGCTGGGGAGGGACTGCCCGCCGGCGCGGTGCGGCGCTTCGGCAGTGAGTTGCAGCCCCTGCTGGACGCGGCGCGGGGCTTGCCCGAGTCCGAACTGCCCCAGGCTCTGCCGCCGCCCATGGGGCGGGCCGAGAACGAACGCATGAAGGCCTTCCGCAAACGGGCTCAGGCCCATGCTCAGCGGCTGGGTGTGGCCGAGGAACTGCTGGCCCGCAAACGTCTGATCGAACCGCTGTTTCAGCCGGAGCGTGGCCATGCCGAGTGGCCAGAGGCGCTGCGCGGCTGGCGCTGGGACATTCTTGCGGGGGACCTCGAAGCGCTGCGTACAGAGCGCGAGTCATGAGCGAAGGCCGCCTGGTACAGGTCTTCCGGAGTTCCCGGCGGGAGCATACCTATCTGTTCGTGGATCTCAGCGAAGGGCTCGCGCGGGTACCCGAGGCGCTGCTGCTGCATTTTGGGCAGCCGGAACCTGCCTTGCGTCTGCACCTGACGCCCGAGCGTCGTCTGGCACAGGCGGAGGCGGCCGCGGTGCTTGAGGCCATTGCCGAGCACGGTTTCTATCTGCAGGTGCCACCCGCCCCGGAGGCCCGGCAGCATGGCTGAACAGCCGTTCTGGAAGCGCCTTGGCCTGGACGAAATGAGCGATGCCCAGTGGGAGTCGTTGTGCGATGGCTGCGCGCGCTGCTGCCTGATCAAGCTCGAGGACGAAGATACGGGTGAGGTGGCCTACACCGGGGTCGCCTGCCATCTGCTCGACCATAATCAGTGCCGCTGCACGCGCTATCCCGAGCGGCATGAACTCGTGCCCGACTGTGTGCAGATCGGCCCGGAGGAGGCGGCGGCGTTCCGCTGGCTGCCGACCACCTGTGCCTATCGCATCCTGGCGGAAGGGCGCGACCTGCCGGCCTGGCATCCACTGGTTTCAGGCGACCCCGAATCTGTTCATCGCGCTGGAATATCGATCCGTGGCCGCGCCCTGCCCGAGACGCACGTGCATCCGGATGGCCTCGACGAACATGTGATTCGCTGGGTGGAGTTCTAAGATGCCGTATCTGGTGGCCTGGCTGGTCTGGGGTGTCGCAACGCTGCTGCTGCTCGCGGGCTTCATCTGGCTCACGCGCTGGGTCCGGCCTGCGTTCCTGAAGGACCTGCTGCGATTCCTGGTGGCGGGCGTCGTGCTGGTGCCGGCTCGCGGCTTCGAAGACAGCTGGGCGCCGGCATGGGTCGTGTTCATCTTCGAGGCCTTTCTGCAGCGGGATGGGGATCCGGTTGCAGCGGCCATGATGCTGGTGGTGGGCTTGGCGCTGGCCCTCGTGGCCCTCATCGTCGTCACTGCCATGCGGGTCTTCGGCGCTCGCAGTTCTTCCCAGTCTCCTTGAAGTCCTAAGAGGTGCTGATTAATCTAGCTCGCTTGTCCGCGACCCGGCTCCGCCGGATTCGCCTCACCGGACCCGCAAGGAGTGGTCGTACCGCATGAGATTCGACAGCACGGATACCTACATCGTCACCGACGAGCTCGCGCTCGCCGTCGAGGCCGCGCTCACCCTCGAGCGGCCGCTGCTCATCAAGGGTGAGCCGGGCACGGGCAAGACGCTGCTCGCCGAGGAGGTGGCTCAGTCCCAGGGCATGCCGCTGATCACCTGGCACATCAAGTCCACCACCAAGGCCCAGCAGGGGCTCTACGAGTACGATGCGGTGTCCCGGTTGCGGGACTCCCAGCTCGGCGACGAGCGCGTTCACGACATCAGCAACTACATCAAGAAGGGCAAGCTGTGGGAGGCGTTCACTGCGCCCGAGCGTTGCGTGCTCCTGATCGACGAGATCGACAAGGCCGACATCGAGTTTCCGAACGACCTGCTGCAGGAACTCGATCGCATGGAGTTCTTCGTCTACGAGACCGGTGAGACCATCAAGGCGGCGAACCGGCCGCTGGTGGTGATCACGTCCAACAACGAAAAGGAGCTGCCGGATGCATTCCTGCGCCGCTGCTTCTTCCACTACATCAATTTCCCCGACCGGGAAACCATGCAGCAGATCGTCGGGGTGCATTATCCCAGTATCAAGCAGGACCTGGTGAAAGAGGCGATGGACATCTTCTTCGACGTGCGCAAGGTGCCCGGGTTGAAGAAGAAGCCGTCCACCTCCGAGTTGATCGACTGGCTCAAGCTGCTCATGGCCGACGATATTCCCGAGGAAATTCTCACCGAGCGGGACCCGTCCAAGGCCATTCCGCCGCTCTACGGCGCCCTGGTGAAGAACGAGCAGGACGTGCATCTGCTGGAGCGCCTGGCCTTCATGCATCGGCGTGACAGCCGCGGGTGAGCGAGCCGTGGGCAGAGGCTTCAGGGCAGGAGTGAGCGAATGCTGATCGACTTCTTCTACACGCTGCGCCGGCACAAGGTGCCGGTGACCATTCGAGAGCTGCTGGATCTGCTTCAGGCCATGCAGAAGCGGGTGGTGTATGGCGACGTGGATGATTTTTATCTGCTCTCGCGGGCCTGCCTGGTCAAGGACGAGAAGCACTACGACAAGTTCGACCAGGCCTTCGGTGCCTATTTCAAGGGCCTCGAGGACCTGCATGGTCTGCTCGAGGCACTGATTCCCGACGAGTGGCTGCGGCGCGAATTCGAGCAGTCACTGTCGCCGGAGGATCTCGAAAAGATCAACTCCTTAGGTGGGCTCGAGAAGCTGATCGAGGAGTTCCGCAAGGCCCAGCAGGAGGCCAGCCAGGGCGGAGAGGGCGGCGAAGGCGAAGAGGAGAACGGGCAGGGCAAGGGCGACCGCATGGGACAGGGCGGTGAGGGGCCGAACGGCTCCGGCGGCAAGCAGGGCAAGGGCAAGAAAAAGAAAGGCAAGAAAGCCTGGAACCAGCGTCAGTTCAAGAATCTCGACGACTCGGTGGAGCTTGGTACCCGCAACATCAAGGTGGCGCTGCGCCGCCTGCGCAAACTGGCGCGTACGGGCAAGGAAGAAGAACTGGACATGGACAGCACCATCCGGTCCACGGCACACAATGGCGGCATGCTCGACATTCGCATGCGCCCGGAGCGCAAGAACACCGTCAAGGTGCTGTGCTTCTTCGACATCGGCGGTTCCATGGATGCCCACGTCAAGGTCTGCGAAGAGCTCTTCTCCGCATCGCGGACCGAGTTCAAGCACATGGAGCACTTCTATTTCCACAATTTCATCTACGAGTCGGTGTGGAAGGACAACCGCCGCCGCGCCGCAGAGCGCATGTCCACCTGGCAGGTGCTGAACAAGTACGCGCACGACTACAAGGTGATCTTCGTCGGTGATGCGACCATGGCCCCCTACGAAGTCACCCATTCAGGCGGCAGCGTCGAGCACTGGAACGAGGAACCCGGAGCGCTGTGGATGCAGCGCTTCAGCGAGATCTACGACAAGCTCGTGTGGATCAACCCCACTCCGCGTGATACCTGGGAGTATTCGTCGTCGGTGGAGATGATCCGGGAGCTGGTGGGCGGCCAGATGTACCCGCTTACCATCCGTGGGCTCGAAGAGGCCATGAACCAGCTCTCCAAATGAGGCCGCCTGCGGTGGGGCCGCCGCGCCCCACCGCGCGCTTGCCGATCGCGTGCCTGTGCCGTGTCCGACCGTCCTGAAGTGGCGTCCTCACCCGCCCCGGAGCTGCTGGCCCGGGACCGCTTGGAGTATGCGCGCCTGTCCGATCGCATGGCCGCCCGCATGCGGCGGCAGCAACCCAGTGATCGCCTCGAGAGCAAACGTGCGGAGCTGCTGAGCCGTTCCTCCGCAGCCGTCGCCCGCCGCCGGAGCCGCATCCCGAAGCTGCGTTTCCCTCCCGAATTGCCTATCGTCGAGCGTGCCGACGAGATCCGTGAGGCGCTCGAGCGCCATCAGGTGCTCGTGATCGCTGGTGAAACGGGATCCGGCAAGACCACCCAGTTACCGAAGCTGGCGCTGGCTGTGGGGCAGGGCACGCGCGGGCTGATCGGCCACACGCAGCCGCGACGCATCGCGGCGCGCAGCGTCGCGGCCCGGATCGCAGAGGAGCTCGGCAGCCCGGTCGGTGAACACGTGGGCTACCAGACCCGATTCGAGTCCCGAATCGATTCCGAGGCGCTGGTCAAGGTCATGACCGACGGCATTCTGCTGGCGGAGACCCGCTCTGATCCGGACCTGCTTCGCTACGACACCCTGATCCTCGACGAGGCCCACGAACGCAGCCTCAACATCGATTTCCTCATTGGCTATCTGAAGCGGCTGCTGCCACGCCGCCCGGATCTGAAGCTGATCATCACTTCGGCGACCATCGACGTGGACCGCTTCGCGGCACACTTTGAATGTGATGGCCGCCCGGCACCGGTGCTGAATGTCTCCGGTCGGACTTATCCGGTGAGCATCAGGTATCTGCCGCCGGAGGCTCAGCTGGCGGATGCGGAAGGCGTGGTTGAGCCGTCGCTGGAGGGCGGCGTGCTTGCGGCCCTCGAGGCCATTCGAGGCCTTGAGCGTAGCGGTGACGGCACGCCACCGATGGCCCGGGACGTGCTCGTGTTTCTGCCTGGAGAACGTGACATCCGCGATCTCGGCCGCTTCCTCGAGGAGCGTCTGAACTGGCCTGGCGTGGAGGTCCTGCCGCTGTATGCCCGCCTCACGGCAGCCGAGCAGCAGCGCGTGTTCGCTTCCGGCCGCGGCCGCCGCATCGTGCTTGCGACCAACGTTGCCGAGACGTCATTGACCGTGCCCCGGATCGGGTACGTCATCGACCCGGGGCTGGCACGCATTTCCCGCTACAGCTATCGCTCGAAGCTGCAGCGACTGCCCATCGAGCCCATTTCCCGCGCCAGCGCAGATCAGCGTGCCGGACGCTGCGGTCGGCTGGCGCCAGGCATCTGCTTCCGCCTCTATGCGGAGGAGGATTTCCTCGCCCGGGATGCATTCACAGATCCGGAGATCCTGCGTACGAATCTCGCTGCGGTGGTGCTGCAGATGAAGGATCTCGGCCTCGGCGATCCGGAAGAATTCCCGTTTCTGGAGTCGCCGGAGCCGCGGGCGCTGTCCGACGGGCGTCGCCTGCTGGAGGAGCTTGGTGCGCTGGACGAAACCGGCCGACTCACCGCCGTGGGTCAGGACCTCTGTGCGTTGCCGCTGGATCCCCGCCTTGGGCGCATGCTGGTGGCGGCCCGGGACCGTGACTGTCTGGCAGAAGTGATCTGCATCGTGGCCGCGCTGTCGCTGCAGGATCCCCGCCTCCGACCGCTGGACAAGACCCAGGCCGCAGATCAGGCCCATGCCGAGTGGCGGGATCCGAAGTCGGATTTTCTGGGTGTCCTGCGCCTGTGGCAGTGGTTCGAAGCGCAGCGGGGCGAACACAGTCGCTCTGCCTTGCGGCGGCTGTGCGAGCGGCGCTTCCTGTCGTGGATGCGTTTGCAGGAATGGTGGGGCCTGCAGCGGCAGCTGACCCGCACCTGCCGCGACCGGGGCTGGGCGGTGAAGGCTATGGAGGCACCGTCGGAAGCAGTGCATCGCGCCATGCTGCCCGGTTTGCTGAGCCAGATCGGTATACGCACTGAGAAACAGGACTACCTCGGCGCTCGCGGGCTGCGCTTCCAGGTCTTCCCCGGATCTGCGTTGTTCAAGGGATCACCACCGTGGTTGATGGCCGCGGAGATCGTCGAGACATCCCGGGTGTATGCCCGCACCGTGGCGGCCATCGATCCCGCCTGGATCGAGGCCGAGGCAGCGCACCTGGTCCGTCGGCAGCATGAGGCGCCGCGCTGGCAGCGGCGCCGCGGGCGCGTGATGGTCAAGGAACGGGTGACCCTTTACGGACTGCCCATCGTCGAAGGTCGGCTGGTGCCCTTTGATCGCATCGATCCCGCAGGGGCCCGTGAAATCTTCATCCGCGATGCCCTGGCCGGCGGCGATCTCGACACCCGGGGGACCTTTCTCGCGCACAATCTCGATCTGATCGAGCAGGTCCGATCGCTGGAAGCCCGCGAGCGGCGCCGGGACCTGTTCGTCGGCGAGGAGGCGTTGAGCGAACTCTATGGCGCGCGCGTTCCTGCGGACGTGACGGATGCACGGCGCTTCGAGCGCTGGCGCAGGAAGGCGGAAGAACAGAATCGGGACGTCCTGCATTTCCAGCTGCAGGATCTGCTGCAGCGGCGTCCGGATGCCGCCGTCGAGGCCGACTATCCGGGGACGCTGACCCTTGGCGACGGGGAACTGGAACTCGGCTACAGCTTTGCGCCGGGTGCCGATGACGACGGCGTCACCCTGCGGGTACCGCGGGTGGTGCTGCCGCAGCTGCGGTCGGAGCCGCTGGACTGGCTGGTCCCGGGCATGCTCGAGCAGAAGTGCATGGCGCTGGTCCGCGCGCTGCCGAAGCGGGTTCGTCGCGAGCTGGCGCCGGTACCCGATCATGTGGCTGCCCTGATGCCGCAGCTGCTGGCGCCAGAACACTATCGCGCCGGCAGTCTGCTGCGTGCGTTGTCCCTGGTCATCGAGCGCACGCACGGCGTCGCGGTGCCTGCTGATGCCTGGGGTCCGGCCCGGCTCGATGCGCATCTGACGATGCGCATCGAGGTGCTCGACGAGCAGGGCGCAGTGATCGCTGCCGGCCGCGACCTCGTCGCGCTGCAGTCCGAGCAAGGTGCCGAAGCGGACGCGGATGTCCGCCGCGAGGGCGCGGCTGCTGGCTTCGAGGCTGATGGGCTCACCCGCTGGGATTTCGGCGAGCTGCCGGAAACGGTGACGCTGCGGGAAGGCGTTCGTGCCTGGCCGGCTCTGGTTGATGCGGGGAACAGCGTGGCGATCCGGCTGTTCAGTGAGCCCGACTCAGCCGACGCAGCCATGCACGGCGGTGTGGTGCGTCTGCTGATGCTGGCGCAGCAGCGCAACCTCAAGCAGCTCGAGCGCGGGTTGCCGAAGCGCGACGTGATGGGCCTCATGTATGCGCCGCTTGGTGATCCGGCGACGCTGTTCGATCAGCTGCTGCAGGTGGCCATCGCCGAGGCGCACCTCGCCCAGGCGCATCCCGATGCGGGCCGTCTGCCGCGGGATCAGCGTAGCTTCGACGCTGTGTTGGACGCAGGTCGGGGTCGGCTTGCCCAGGCGGTGAGCGCCGTTGCCCAGCTCGCCCTCGCGGTGCTCGAGTCATGGCACGCCCTCAGACGCGCACTGGAGGAGGCGGGCTCGCCGGCTTTCCGGGATGCGGTGGACGATGTTCGTGACTGGCTCGGTCGCGTGCTGCAGCCGGACTTCCTGGTGGCGGTACCGTCGCCGTGGCGGGAGAGCCTGCCACGCTATCTCGAAGCCCAGCGCCAGCGCCTCGATCAGCTGCAGGGTAACGTGGAGCGGGATCGCCACCGTATTGCCGAAGTGGCGGAGTGGCACAGCCGGCTCGACGCGCTGGCAGCACTGGCCCCGCACGCAGACGCGCCGCCCGTGATGCGCTGTCGCTGGTTGCTGGAGGAGTACCGCGTGTCCATTTTTGCCCAGGAGCTCGGGACGCTGGAGCCCGTGTCGCCCAAACGCCTGCGCAAGGCATTCGCCGAGGCTGAGGAGGCCGTTCGGCTCGGCAGCTGAAGTAAGCCAGGCGGCAGGTCGGGCCTGCAAGAAACGTCATTCTAAATTGAGATTATGATCTCAAATACATGTTTATAATCATTTTTATTTTTTCTTATTCTGCGTGAAACAGGCGCGCAGTCCCTGTTCGTGACAATCCCGCTCAAGCTGTCCACCCCGCGTGCCGATAAGGCCATGAGTTCCACGTTGCAGCCGCCCGGATGGGGCAGCATCGCCATGCATCGAAAGGACCGTCACGCTTATGCAGGACAGCGACCAGCAGGCCGCCAAGGCTGTGGTGCGGAAGCGCACGCGCAGTCGCAAGGCGTCGCCACCGCCAGCCGAGCAGGCAGAAGCTCGGCCGACGTCACCCCCGAAGGGCAAGGCGACGGCTGCGCGTCGCAGCAATGCTCGAACGAGGCTCAGGCAGCCCGCTGCCGCCCCTCACGAGAACGGTTCGCGCGCGCTGGCGCTCCCAGCCCATTGCACGATTCACGAGGCGGCAAGCCTGCGGTCGTCGCTGCTGTCACTGATGGACGCCGCCGACTCCGTGCAGCTCGATGCCGGCGCGTTGGAGCAGATCGATGCCGCTGGCATCCAGGTGCTGGCGGCGTTCCTGCGCAGTCGCCGACGCGATGGGGCGAAAGTGGTCTGGCAATCGCACTCGACGGTGCTGGCTGACGCCTCCAGGAGACTGGGTGCCGACGAGCTTCTCGAACTGAACGGCTCAAGGGAGTAGCGCCGGCAATGTCCTTCGATCTCGACCAGTTTCACGAGGCGTTCTTCGAGGAGAGCTTCGAGGCCATCGATGGGATGGAGGCTGCTCTGCTGAAGCTCGACTTGGGCGCGCCGGAACCTGATCTGATCAACACGATTTTTCGCACGGCCCACTCCATCAAAGGTGGCAGTGGCATGTTCGGCTTCAACGACATCATGTCGTTCACCCACACCCTGGAGACGCTGCTCGACGAACTCCGCGGCGGCAACATGGACCTGAAGCAGAGCAGTATCGATCTTTTGCTGAAGTCCGTGGACGTGCTCAAGGGCATGCTGCATGCCGTCCAGAACAAGGCCGCCATTGATGCTCAGGAAGTCTCTGATATCCAGTTCGAACTGGAACTGGTGGTGGCACAGGGGAAGAAGGGAAGCGCAGCGGCGGCAGCCGCCGTGCCGCACGCCGCCGACAAGGCGTCAGCCCTGGAACCGCAGGTTGGTGCGGTGCCCCGCTGGCGTATCGAGTTCGAGCCTGATGCCGGGTTCCTGGCGCAGGGCAACGATCTGCTCGGTATCTTTACTGCGCTGGAGGCCTTCGGCACCCTCGTCGCAGAACTCGACGCTACTGATCTGCCGGACCTCGAGGCACTCGACCCTGAGCGCTGCTTCATGCGCTGGCAGCTCGAGCTTGAAAGTGATGTCTCCCGCGACAGGATCGATGAGGTGTTCGCCTGGGTGGCAGACGAATGCCTTATTCGCATCGAGTCGATGCCCGCAGCGCCGGACACCGCCGCTGAGGACAGCAGCCTCATCGAGGCCGTGCCGACAACGAAAGCTGCCGCCGCTTCCCCGGTTGCCGATGACCCTGTGCGTACGTCAAGCACGCCTGCCGGTGGCGATGCCAGCTCCATCCGCGTCAGCATCGAGAAGATCGACGAGCTGCTGAACACGGTCGGCGAAGTCGTGATCACGCAGTCCATGCTGAGCCAGATGGGCGAGGGGCTGGAAGGGTCGGTCTCCGAGCGTCTCAGATCCGGGTTGTCGCAGCTCGAACGGCATGTGCGCGAACTTCAGGAAAGCGTCATGCGCATCCGCATGCTGCCCATCAGCTTCGTGTTCAGCCGCTTTCCGCGCCTGGTCCGGGATCTCAGCCAGCAGCTTGGCAAGAAGATCGATTTGAAGATGACCGGCGAACAGACGGAACTGGACAAGACCGTTCTCGAGCGGGTCGGCGATCCGCTGGTGCATCTGGTGCGCAATGCGGTCGATCATGGTATCGAGAGCACCGAGCGACGCGCAGCGAGCGGCAAGCCCAAGGCCGGGACGGTGCACCTGAACGCCTACCATAAGGGCGGCGCGATCATCATCGAGGTCAGCGACGATGGCGCCGGCCTCGACCGGGACCGGATTCTGGCGAAGGCGCGCGAGAAGGGCCTTATCGATGTCGACGAAGCGATTGCCGAGGACGCGATTCACGATCTGATGTTCCTGCCCGGCTTCTCCACCGCCGAGACGACCACGGACGTGTCTGGTCGCGGCGTCGGGATGGACGTGGTCAAGCGCAACATCACCGAGCTCGGTGGCTACATCGACGTCACGTCGACTCCAGGTCAGGGCTCGCGGTTCACGATCAATCTCCCGCTGACGCTCGCCATTGTCGACGGTCAATCCGTTGCAGTGGGCAGCGAGACGTACATCGTGCCGTTGGTCACCATCGTGGAATCGCTGCAGCTCGGGCGCGGGGTCTCGAACCGCCTGGTGGGACAGGGAGAGGTGTTCTCGTTCCGAGGCGAGTACGTCCCTATCGTGCGCTTGCATGAACTGTTCGACGTCGCGCCTCGGACCCGTGACCTGCATGAAGGTTTGATCATGGTAGTGGAGGGCGACGGTCGCAAGATCGGCCTGTTCGTGGACGATCTGCTGGGCCAGCAGCAGGTGGTGATCAAGTCACTGGAAACCAACTACGGACGTATCGGTGGCATCTCGGGCGCGACGATCCTGGGTGAAGGAACGGTCGCCCTGATCCTGGATGTTCCCGGTTTGATCCGCCTTGCCGCCGATCATCTCGCAGCCGCCTAGGCGCGGCGCCATTGACCCTGGAGTAGGAAGCGATGACAGCTGAAGCAGCCGCCATGGTTCAGGAAGCCGTGACCCAGGAGTCGCAGCAGGTGCTCACGTTCACGCTCGGAGCCGAGAGCTACGGTGTCGATATTCTCCGGGTGCAGGAAATCCGTGGCTGGACCTCGGTCACGCGCATTCCCCAGGCTCCGGAGCATGTGCTCGGCGTGCTCAATCTTCGCGGCTCCATCGTGCCTATCATCGATCTGCGGCGGCGCTTCGGGATTGGTGAGGCGGCCTTCACGCCGCTCACCGTCATCATCGTGCTGCTGGTGGAGTTGCCGGGCGGGCGTCGCGAATTCGGCCTCGTGGTCGATGGCGTGTCCGACGTCGTCGACATCACGGCCACCAACATGAAGCCACCACCGGAGATCGGCGGGCGTGTGGACGGAGCCTTTCTCAAGGGCCTGGCTACCGTGTCCGATGCCATGGTGATCCTGCTCGATGTGGATACCCTGATCAGCAAAGAAGTGGCGCTGGTCGCCGTCGAGGAGCAGGAGCACTGATCTCCCTGGCGCCTTCAGGGTGCTTCACAATCTCATGGCAGCAATGCAGGCGGTCGACCGCATGATGTCACGACAGCACGGAGAGAACTGATGTCCCTGCCCGGAACCGTTCAGGCACCGGCCAACGCGCGTGTACGGGAGTTCGCGTTCGCTGATGCCGACTTCGAGGCCCTGCGCGTGCTCGTCAAGCAGGAGACGGGGATCAACTTGACCGATTCCAAGCGGGAACTGGTCTATGGTCGTGTCGCACGTCGGCTGCGAGCGCTGGGACTGCAAAGTTTCATTGAGTACCGCGCGCTGCTCGAACGCAGTGGTGCAGAGGAAATGGTTCAATTCTGCAATGCCATTACCACCAACCTCACGGCGTTCTACCGTGAGTCGCACCACTTCGACTTCCTGGCCGAGCACTTGAAGCGGCTCGATCGGGCGGGCGTGCGTCGTCTGCGCATCTGGTCTGCCGGCTGCTCGAGCGGTGAAGAGCCCTATACGATCGCCATGACCATTCTCGAGGCGCTGCCGACCTATCCGCGCTGGGACATCAGGATCCTGGCGACGGATCTCGATTCCGATGTGCTCGAAAGGGCGTCGCGGGGTTGCTACAGCGCGGAACGGGTCGCCGGGATCGGCCCCCGGCGGCGGGCACAGTATCTGCGTGCAGTTCAGACGCGTTCTGGACCGGGCTTCGAGGTCACGCCGGAAGTCCGATCCATGGTTGTCTTCAAACAGCTGAATCTGATGCATCCGCTGCCCATGAAGGGGCCTCTGGATGCGATCTTCTGCCGCAACGTGGTCATCTATTTCGACAAGGACACGCAACGAGCGCTGTTCACGCGCATGGCGCGCCTGCAGCGGACGGATGCACTGTTATTCCTGGGTCACTCGGAGAGCCTGTTCAAGGTTTCAGAGGATTACGAGCTTCTGGGAAAGACCATCTACCGACGTAGCTGAGGGGTCGTCAAGACGTGAGCGACGAGGCTGGGAACGACGGAGTGTTCACACTGCCAGGATTCGAGCACATGCGCCGGAGTTGGGACCGTGACGGTGCCTGCTGGATGGTCAGGGTGCTGCCCGGAGAGTACTACGTCACCCAGGCCGGCGAGGGCATCAGTACCGTGCTCGGATCCTGCGTTGCGGCATGCGTGCGCGACACTGAGCTTGGTATCGGTGGCTTGAACCATTTCATGCTGCCGGAGGACACCAGCTCTGGACAGAGCCCCTGGATGCAGCCGGAATCCGGCATGGCGACCCGCTACGGTACGTTCGCCATGGAAAAGTTGATTCAGGACACCATAGACCTCGGCGCCCGCAAGGACAGGCTCGAGTTCAAGCTGTTCGGTGGTGGCCGGATCCTCCCGTCCATGACCGACGTAGGCGCTGCCAATGTCGCCTTCGTGCGCAACTTCATGGCTCGCCACAACTTCAGGATTGCCGCCGAGGATCTCGGTGATTGCTGTCCGCGACGCATCGTCTTCTACCCGGCCACGGGCCGGGTGCTGGTGAAGCGGCTGCGCAGTTTCGCAGGTCAGGCCATCGGCAACCGGGAGCTCGCCCACCTGGAGGGGCTGGCGCACGCGCGCGATGGCGCCGTTCGACGTGCATTCGATTGATCAAGCCAGGAGTTCGATTCGTGCCGCATACCAATGACGAAAGAAGCTCCGCTGAGAGGCATCGGCGCATTCGTGTCCTCATCATCGACGACTCGGCCCTGGTGCGAAAGATCCTCACTGAGGTGCTCGGCAGAGATCGTTCCATCGAGGTGGTTGGAACGGCCGGAGACGCTTACGTCGCGCGCGAGAAGATCAAGCAGCTCGACCCGGATGTGCTTACGCTGGACGTGGAAATGCCGAAAATGGACGGGCTGACCTTCCTGCGGAACCTCATGCGTCTTCGTCCCACGCCGACGGTCATGGTGTCCTCGCTCACCGAGCACGGCGCAGACATCACGCTGGACGCACTCGCGCTGGGTGCTGTTGATTACCTTCCGAAGCCGAAGCTCGACCTTGCGGCGACCTTTTCGGACTACGCCACCGAACTGGTCGAGAAGGTGAAGATGGCCGCCGGTGCCAAGGTGAAACCGCTCGCACAGCGTTCAGGTGGCGGCGCCTTCGCCATTGAAACGAAGCACAGCGCGGACGTGGTCCTGGCCAAACGGACACGGCCGCGCCACTTCCGGACCACGGAGCGCATCATCGCTATCGGCGCTTCCACCGGTGGCACCGAGGCCATCAAGGAAGTGTTGACCCGGCTCCCGCCGGACGCGCCCGGCGTGGTCATCGCCCAGCATATCCCCAAGGCGTTCAGCGGGCCGTTCGCCCAGCGTATGGACAAGCTGTCCGCCATGACGGTGCACGAGGCCGAGGATGGGCAGCTGATTCTTCCCGGCCATGTCTACATCGCGCCCGGTGATCGGCATCTGCTGCTGGACCGTGATGGCGCCCGCTATGTGTGCCGTCTGGACGACGGTGCTCTGGTCAACCGCCACAAGCCGTCCGTGGATGTTCTGTTTCGTTCCGTCGCCCAGCAGGCCGGGCGCAATGCCATCGGCGTGCTGCTGACGGGCATGGGCAAGGATGGCGCAGTTGGACTCGGTGAAATGCGCGCCAGCGGCAGCCCGACCATCGCTCAGGATGAGGCCAGTAGCGTGGTCTGGGGCATGCCTGGTGAGGCTGTGGCGATCGAAGCCGCGGACGAGGTGCTGCCGTTGACGCGGATCGCAGAAGCGATCATGCGCAAGGCAGATGCCATGGATATCACCCGGGCTGCTCAGCAGGCTTGAGGCCCGCCGAACAATCTGTAACCTTTCTGCGAGCTGAGATGCTTGAGTTGGAAAAGGTACGGAAGCGCGGCGCGACGGCTGGAACGACGAGGTGAAGCCGGAACCGGGGGAGGGTTCCGGCTTCGTGCCGTTCACTGGTATTGGAACGTGAACCGGAGCTGTGCCCGAACGGGAGCAGGTGCGCCGCCGTTCATCACTGGCTTGAACTGCCAGTTCTGCATGGCGACGAGGGCTTCGCGATGGAAGACGCGCGAGGACGAGTCCAGAACTTCGATATCGCTGACGTCGCCAGTCGGCGTGACAGTGAACTCCAGATCCACCCAGCCGTCGAAGCCGCTGCGTGCGGCGGCACGGGGGTATTGGGGTGCAGCCTGACGGACCACTTCCAATTCGCTGATGGTGTAAACCTTGGTGGAGCCGTAGGTCTCGGGGGCGGAGGCTGCCCAGCCAAGCACCAGGACGGCGCTGAACAGGGCAAGTGAGAGGAGCTTGGTTGGGTGATGCATGGGCACTTCTCCTTGGTCTGAGTCGATGATGTTGACGGGTTTGAGAAACTGCGCGCGCAGGAGCGAGGTCAGAATTCTTCCCACTCTGTGTCGTGCCCTGCGGCGGCACGGGGTGCCGGTGCGGGCGCGCCTGTTGCAACCTTGCCGGATTGGGAGTTGGTCCACGGCCGGCTTTTGCGGCGGCGATCAGCTTTGACTCCAGCGGGGAGCGCAGCGGCAACCGACTCCGGCTTGGGCGTAGTGGATGCCTGCGCGTACTCATCGCGCTGGGTTTGACGTCCCGTATCTGCAGCGCTGATCCGGTACTGGGCAACAAGTCCGTGCAGGGTATTGGCGCGTTCGGACATGGACTGGCTCGAGGCAGACGCCTGTTCGACCAGAGCGGCGTTCTGCTGGGTGAGTTCATCGAGCTGCATGACCGCCTTGTTGACCTGCTCGATGCCCGAGGATTGCTCCTCGCTGGCCGCAGCAATCTCGGCGACGATGTCTGTGACCTTGTTCACGCGGGTGATGATCTCGCTCAGGGTGGTCCCGGAGTTCTCCACCAGTTCTGCGCCTTGGTTGACCTTCTGCACCGAATCCTCGATAAGGTCCTTGATCTCTTTGGCTGAGCTCGCGGAGCGCTGGGCGAGGTTCCGGACCTCGGATGCCACCACGGCGAATCCGCGCCCCTGTTCTCCGGCGCGAGCAGCCTCGACTGCGGCGTTCAGCGCAAGGAGATTAGTCTGAAAAGCGATTTCGTCGATGACGCCGATGATGTCAGCCACTTTCTTCGATGAGCGGTTGATCTCGCTCATGGCTTCGACTGCCTTGGCGACCACTGCGCCGCCCTTTTCGGCCGAGCCGCGGGCTTCGGTGGCGAGGACGTTGGCCTGACCGGCGTTCTCGGCACTCTGGCGAACGGTGGAGGTCATTTCCTCCATGGAAGAAGCAGTCTCTTCGAGGGAGGAGGCCTGCTCCTCGGTGCGTTGCGACAGGCTCACGTTTCCGGCGGCGATCTGGCTGGCGCCGGAGGCCACGGACAGACTTGCATCCGTGACTTCCTGGATCAGCTGCTGCAAGCGCTGGCTCATCCGCCGCATGGCGTCGAGCATCCGGCCGGTCTCGTCGTTGTTGTTCACCTCGATGCGGTTGGTCAGGTCGCCGTCAGCGATGGCATTGGCGACCCGCACAGCCTCGTTCAGCGGCAGCACCACTGCGCGGACGATGATCCAGCCGATACTGGCGGCAACCAGCACTGCAAGGATGACGGCAAAAATCGTGATGGTGCTGATGCGCGCGTAGAGCGCACTGGCCGCCTCATACTCGCGCGCTGCCGAATCCGCCTGGTACTGCAGCAGCTCGTCGGCCTTTTCCACGAGTGGTTCGTATGCGGGCTCCATGACATCGTAGGCAACGTTGTAGGCGGTTTCGAGATCACCCGCTTGCAGCGCCTGCATGGTTGCATCAAGGCCGTTGCTCACGAACTGGCGTCGCAGGTTCTGGAACTGCTCTGCCAGCTCGCGCTCACGCCCAGCTTCGAGAGAATCCATGACCCGCGTCCAGAGCCGGGAGATCTGATCCTGGTTCTCGTTGATCTGCGTCGTACTCGCGCGGATCACGTCGTTGGCTGGATTGTTCACTGCGTCCAGCGCAAGCATCCGATTGCGCATGATCATGGCGCGGATGTCGGCGATCTGGATGGCCGGCACGGTACTGTCTTCATAGACACTCAACAGCCCGGCGTTGCTCTGATTCATTCCATAGATCCCGAGCCCGCCGATCGCTGCCAGTGCGGTGGAAAGAAAGCCCAGGACGAAGATCAAGCGGGCCTTGATCGTCAGGTTCTTCATCGACATTCCCATCTCCTCGTCTCGTGTCCTGACCTCAGAACCTGCGTGGTCGGCACGATGCCTGTTCGCCATGAGTCGGCATGGATGCAGCACGGTGGTCGTTGTTGATTCGCTCTTGCTATCGACCGAAGCGGCGTGAACTTGAGAGGAAGCATGGCGAGGGGTGCCCGAGTCAGGACGTTGCCGCCCGTCTGTAGGCGAGCCGCATGCGGACCACGCGTGGTCGCGCCGCCCTGGGGCGAGCGCACGGACTCGGGCAGGAGTTTCGGGTCAGGCGGTGAGGATGGGAGGGGTCGTTCAGCAGCTTGCGAGATTGCGGCTGGTTGGAGTGGCACCTGCCTGGCCGCGCTGATCGTAGGCGGACGGCGCCGATGACTGACCGAGCAGCTCGAGGCCGACCCGCGTCTGGCGTTGAGCCAGCGCAATGGCACTGCCGGCGGCCAGGTTCATACCTCTGCAATGGCGCAGGCGGGCGCAGAACTTCTGCCACCAGGGTGCCTCAGCCAGGTCGTTTGTGGCGGCGGCGGAGAGGGATCGGATCGAACGCTCCACACCCTGCTGTTGCAGTGACGATTCGAACTCGCGCAGGGCCTGCTGCTTGCAGGTCGCCGCGTCAAGCAGCGCCGCGCCGCCGCCGCTTTCGCCCAGGGCAGACGCTTCGTATTCGAGCGCCTTCTCCAACGCTGCGAGCAATGGATCGAGATCGGCGACGGCACGTTCGAGGCCGGCCGTATCGGCGGGGGCGTTAGGCGTTGCGTGCATGTCCTGGTCTCCTGGACTTCAGGCCGGGTTGTGCGTACCCGCGGTTACTCGCCGAGATCCTGGTCCATCTTCAGCAGGCCTGCCGCGATCCGCTCTGGATCGATGACGTAGCTGCCGTCCGCGATGCTGGCGCGGACGGCGTCCACCCGTGCCTGATCGACGGGGGAGGCGTCCCCCGCGCTGCGCGCGGCGTCGAGCAGACGCTGGGCGGATTCCGTCAGCGTGAGCTGGTCGCCGGTATCGGTGCGCGCGCTGGCAACCGGGGTGCGGCCGCTGGGCTCGGGCTGCGTGCCCGTCGATGCATTGCGTTCGACGCGGCTCGGGAGCAGCTCGGAGGATTTCACGTTCTTGATATCCATAGACTTGACCATCCGTAAACGGGATGTGAATGGCTGTTAAACCAGTGTATCGACCCCTGGTGGTAAACCTTGAGGCCTGATTCGAAAAAATCTATGACCCTGTTCTGACCCTGCCGTGACGATCCACGCCGCCCTCGATGACAGTGCGTGAATGCAGGTTGCGTACGCGCAAA
>REEU01000309.1 GCA_007694905.1 Gammaproteobacteria bacterium
CCCGGATTCGTGGCCGACTGAGGAGGCGAGCCATGGCGATACGCATCGAGCATCCGCTGGATCAGGAGGCCGACTCGGTCTGGGCGGTGGTCGGAGATCCTGCCCGCATCGACTGGGTGCCCGGCGTCGAACGCTGCGATTTACAGGATGACGTCCGTCGCTTCAAGATGACGGGGGCGGGTGAACTGGCCGAGCGCATTGTCTCGCGCGATGCTGAGCGCCGGCGCCTGGAATACAGCGTGATCGAGTCGACGCCACCGCTGCAGGCACATCGGGCGGCCATCGAAGTCGTCCCGCGTGACGAGGGCTGCGTCCTGATCTGGGAGACCGAGGTGCGCCCCGAAGCGGTGGAGCCATTCATCCGCCGCAGCATGGAGGGCGCCCTGGCCCAACTGGAAGCCGTTCTCGGCAGCCGCTGAGCAGGCGCGGCGCTAGCGTCCCAGATCCGGCAGCTCAGGCGGATGGACCGCCGGCAGGCCCGGGATGCTGTCGGTGTGGGCCAGCGCGTCCTGCACGTCCAGCTCAGACTCACGACGGGCGATGATGTCGAGATTGTCCGCGTGATCGCGCCGCGTGATGCGGTAGAAGGAAATGCCGATCAGTGCAGTCAGGAACAGCACCGCCAGCACCGGACCGTAGATGACGCCGAGCTTGAACAGCGCCTCGGCCGGCACCTCGCCTGGTGCTACGCCGCGCGGGAACTGGATCACCTGCAGGATGATGCCCGCGAGCAGAGTCCCGACGCCTGAAGTCGCCTTGAGCGCGAAGGTGCGCGCGGCGAAGAACAGACCCTCCTCGCGGCGGCCGTAACGCAGTTCGTTCTCCTCGACGATGTCCGCGAGCATGGAGGACTGCACGATGCCGAAGATCACCAGCATGGTCACCTCGGCGCTCTGGTGGAACACCATAAGCGGCAGCAGCAGCGTGCTGTCGTTGCCGGGCCAGAATCCGAGCAGGCGCATCGTCACCGGCATCGCGAACCAGACCATGGCGACCGCGTAGACGATCATCGCGCTTTTCTTCTTGTCCCAGCGTGCGGTCATGACCGGCGCCAGGAACATGGCCACCACCGCCGAGACGAACAGCGACGCCGTGATCCACTGGATGTCGGCGGAGCGGAACTCCCAGAAGTAGGTGTTGATGTAGAGGTTGAAGTTGGTGGACACACCGGTGGCCACGGCCGAGACCACCGCGGCGAAGAACAGGGCCAGGAAGTTGCGATTGGACAGCGTGTCGCGCAGATCCGACGCCACCTGCTTCAGGGGTCGCGGCTTGCGCACCTGCACCTGATGCAGATGCGGAATGCGATCGTGGAGACCAGCCGAAGAGATCACGATGGACAGGAAGATCATGATCGCGGCCACCAGACCGTAGGTCGAGTACCCCGAGGGATCGAGCACGCCGGACGGAAACGCCTCGGAATCAGCCAGGAACACCGCAAACGCCAGGAAGTGCATGGTCAGGCCGCCGTACCAGCCGAACATGTAGCGGTAGCCCAGCAGGCGGGTGCGGTCGTCGTAGTCCGCCGTGAGCTCTGCCACCAGGCTGGTGGACGGGATTTCGTACAGCGTGATCAGGAAACGCACGCCGATCGTCGAGCCCAGCAACCAGAAAAACAGATGGGTCTCGTTGCTGATGTCGATGGGCGGGCTCCACAGGAAGTAGTAGCAGACCGCCACCGGCAGGGCCGAGAAGTACATGAACGGATGCCGCCGCCCCCAGCGCGAGCGGGTGCTGTCGGACCAGAACCCCACCAGGGGGTCGGAGACCGCATCGAAGATGAGCGCCAAAAACAGGGCGAGACCGGCGAGGGCCGGCGAGAGCCCGAGCACCTGGCTGTAGAAGATCATCAGCAGAAAGGAAAAACCGTTGTCCTTCACCCCGTAGGCGACGGACCCGAAGCCGTAGACCCAACGGACCCGGCGGCCGATGGGCGGCACTACTGCTGACATGAAGTCTCCCCTCACCTCCGCGTGCCGTGGCCACCTTAATGGGGCATCTACAGCAACACGCGGATACCATTCCTTATCGCAGGCAGGACCCGGTGACGCAAGCACCTCGAGCGAAACCCGCGCAGATGTCTGTTTTCTCGGACGATGCGCTAGACTGCTTCACTGCATTGATGCGATCGCGGATGCCATCGCGAACCCACTCGAAGGGAGAGCCCATGAAAGATCTGAAACTCGGACTCCAGCTCGGCTACTGGGGTGCCAAGCCTCCGAAGGGTGCCGTTGCGATGGCACAGGCCGCCGAAAAACTCGGCTACGATTCGGTCTGGACCGCAGAGGCCTACGGCTCCGACGCCATCACGCCGCTGACCTGGATCGGCGCCCACACGTCGAAGATCCGGCTCGGAACCGGTGTCTGCCAGCTCTCCGCCCGCTCGCCCACCGCCATGGCCATGGCGGCCATGACTTTGGATCACCTCTCCGGCGGCCGCATGATCCTCGGCCTCGGGGTGTCAGGTCCGCAGGTGGTCGAAGGCTGGTACGGGGCGCCGTTCTCCAAGCCGCTGGCGCGCACCCGGGAGTATGTCTCCATCATCCGCCAGGTCCTTGCCCGCGAAGAACCCGTGAGCAATGACGGTCCGCACTATCCCCTGCCGTACAACGGCGAGGGTTCCTGGGGCCTTGGCAAGCCGCTGAAATCCATCACCCATCCGCTGCGTCCTGACCTGCCCATCTTCATGGGCGCCGAAGGTCCGAAAAATGTCGCCCAGACCGCGGAAATCGGCGACGGCTGGCTGCCGCTGTACTACTCGCCCTACCGCAACGAGGTCTATGCGGATTCCCTGAAGCACGCGAAACCGGGTTTCGAGATCTGCCAGGGCGTGGTCGTCAACATCACTGACGACATCGAGCAGGGGCTGCTGCCGGTGAAGGGCATGCTCGCCCTCTACGTCGGCGGCATGGGTGCGAAGGATCGCAATTTCCACAAGGAGCTGGTCAGCCGCTTCGGCTTCGAAGCGGAGACCGACAAGATTCAGGAACTTTATCTGGCCGGTAAGAAAGAGGAAGCCATGATGGCGGTCCCGGATCAGCTGGCGGACGAGATCGCCCTGGTCGGGCCGAAGGAGCGCATCCGCGATCGCCTGCAGGCCTGGCGCGAAACACCGATCACCTCGCTGCTGGTGTCGGCGCGCTCGGAAGCCGAACTCGACACCCTGGCGGAGCTGGTGCTGGGCTGATGCGGACCCCATTGCCGCCAACGCGGGCCGTTCCCTGAAGTCGCTGCAGGAATGATCAGTCCAGCAATTTGAGCAGCTTCGGCACAAGCCGGAAGGGGACCGCGCCCGCGGTGCCCTGGTCCACGGTCCCGCACAGATAAAGGTCGCGGGCCGGGCAGTGGAACAGCCAGAGTGATCCGGAATGCGCCAGACAACCGGATCGGTGCGACCAGAGGAGTCAGATGCGGTAGCGCAGCTTCATGACCACCTCGCTGGCATCCGGATTGGCGAAGGAGGTGCGGAAGAGATCGGGGAAGTCGCGACCGAGACCATCCTGGAGCGCGCCGCCCCGGCTGTAGAGCACGAACAGGTCCGACAACGGCGCAAGCTCCCAGCGGTATCGGACCTGGAACACGAGATTGGAGATGACGAAGTCATCGGCAGGCGCGCCGGTCAACGGCTCGCGGGAGCGCAGGCGGCCGTCGTCTTCGAGGAATCGGAAGTCGGTCTCCGAGGCCTTCAGACCCACCCACTGCAGCGAAACCCGCAGGTGCTGCCGGGCACTGAAGAAATAATCGAGCGCCAGCCGAGGCCGCCACTCGACCGCATCGAACATAGTGAAGTCGCGCTGGCGCTGATGCAGCAGCCAGCCATTGCGCTCCCGGTACAGCAGATCGACCCGGGTACTGAGATGGTCACGCGGTCGCCACTCCAGATGACCCTCGCCGCGCCAGGTGACATCGCCGAGATCCTCATTGCTGACATCAACACTCAAGCCCACATTCAGCGCACGGCTGCTGTCTGAATTCCAGCCCAAAGCGAGGCCAAAACGGTCATCGATGCGGAAGGCACCATTGCCGCGGCTGTTGCGGTCATCCCAGCGGGCCGGCCGGATCTGCAGCTCCGCGGACGACTGACTGAGGTCGTTGTAGGTCCAGTTCCGCTGCAGGAACAGCCCCGAGCTGACGAGCTGAGAATCAGAGTTCCAGCCCTGAATGACACGGACGGTGGTTCTGCGCTCCCGCAGTGACTCCAGATCTGATCGCGACTGCTCGTAACGATAGCGAAGCACGCGGGAATCATTGCGCGAGAGGAATCCGAACGCGTCGAGATCGAGCCGATCGTCGAGCAGATCGACACTGAGGGTGTGCCGCAGCCCTTGCCGCGGTGCATAGACCGTATCGGCAATGAAACCATGGCCGGTGCCCGAATCCGTATGCGACACCATTGCCTGCGTATCGACCTTCCAGACCCCATCCGGGGACATGATGCGACCATCCAGGGCGCCCACGTAGGCATCGTCATCCGGCGCCTCCACCGCGGTCAGCGTCGCACCGAGACCACGCAGACTGCCATCGCCATTGCCGTCCCAGACGCCGCGCAGGGCCGCAAACCGGCGCCCTTTGATATCCACTTCCAGCGGCGTCCCCAGCGCGTCGAAGCCCGCGACCCGGCTGTCCTGCTCCAGCGCGGTCAGCGCCCCGTAGCGGAAGTTTCCGCGCTGCGCCGACACCCGCGCCGCTCCGTACAACTCGGACAGCTGGCGTGCGTCGAGGCGGTCGATGCTCACGCCCTCCGGGCGTGCCGGAGGCGCGCCGATGCGCCGCGTGTTCACCAGCACCATGCGGGGCACGCCAGGTACGTCGCCGGTCGCGCGCGGCGAGGTGACGAACAGCTCCTGGCCTTCGAGGAAGAAACTGCGTTTCTCGCTGAAGAACGTCTCGAATGCGGAGAGATTGACCACCAGGTCATCCTGCTCCACGGTTCCAAAGTCCGGGTTCAGGGTGACCGCGAATTGCATATCGGAGCTTGGCCGCCAGTAGACGTCCGCACCGATCCTGTTGCTGAAGCTGTCAGTGCGGGCATCGAACGTGGTGCTGGCAAAGGGATAAAACGTCATTTGAGAGGCAGGCTGCACCCCTTCGAGCCCCAGCGGTTTGAGGACGCTCATGAAGCGCGTCTGGGTGCGCGGCAGTGCCGGCATGGCCCAGCGCTCGTCCCGATGTGCCACCGTGCGCGAGATGTAGAAGCCCATGCGGCGATGTCCGCCAGCCGCAGGCATCGCCATCATGGACCAGGGCAGGAAGAACTCCGCGCTCCAGCCGGTTTCGGTTTCCGCGCTCGCCCCTTCCCAAGGCCCGTCCCACTCACTGCTGTAGTTGCGCTCCGGGACCACGGTGCCGTCCTGGATGCTGCCGCCCAGCGCCACCGTGAACCAGTAGCCATAGCGGCCTTCGCCGGTGGGATCAATGGTGATGGAAATACTGTCGCGATTGACGCCCTGATCACGTGCCGTGAGACGCCTCACCAGCGTCGCGGGATCCTGATCCGCTTCAACGCCCACATAGAGGCCGTCGTCACTGTAGAACACACGCACCCGAGTGGATTCGGCGGGACGGACGAGGGTATCGGGTTCGATGACCCTGAAGTCATCCCAGACAGGAACCTCGGCCCAGATGGCCTCATCGAGGTGTCCGTCGATGTTCAACGCTGCAGCATCTGCGTCGCTGCGCGGCAGCGTGCGGATGTCTTGAGGAACCGTGGGCAGCGCGAGCACAGAACTCGTCAGACAACAAAGCAAAAGCGCCGATATCAGAATCCTGCAAGTCATCATGAAGATTTACTGCACCCGCCGCCCCAGAGACCTGAAGGATTTAACCTCCTTCAGACGGTTGGCTAGGATAGCAATGGATTCGATGACTTGCCGTATCGCAGCGGCTCGAAAACTGGAAAGATGCTGGAATGCGAAACAACCATGCAGACACACATACACTCAAGGCACGGTTCAGTCTGCTGATCATCGTCATGATCACGGGCTGCACGGGAACGCCACAGGGTGTGGAGCCGGTCACCGGATTTGACGCTGCGCGTTATGAAGGGCTGTGGTATGAGATTTTCCGCCTCGATCACCGTTTCGAACGCGGCCTCACCAACGTGACAGCCGAGTACCGTCTGCGCGACGACGGCACCATTGCGGTGATCAATCGAGGCTTCGATCCACGCAAGTGCGAGTGGCGCGACGTCGAGGGCAGCGCCCGCTTTCGCGGTGACCCGGATACCGCCAGTCTCGCGGTAAGTTTCTTCTTCGGCATCAGCGGCGGCTATCACGTCATCGCGCTGGACCACGACGAGTATCGCTACGCGATGGTATCTGGCCCCACGCGAGGCTACCTGTGGATTCTGGCCCGGGAACCGGAACTCGATGCGGACATCACCGAGCGCCTCATCGAGAAGGCGGCGGCCCTGGACTTCCCTACGGACGAGCTGATCCGAGTTGATCACGGCAACACGGACTGCCCCTGACGCCTCGACGGCCCCGCAGTCGGTCCAGGGCAATGCACCGGTCGTCGTTGTTCGGCATCATGAACCGCTATCAGCACCATCGAAGACGTCCCGAGCCTGGCCCGAACCATCACGCGCTACATCGTGGAGCCCGTCATGTCCCTGCTGGAGCGGCATCGCTCGTCCGTGATCATCACCGGCGTGGCCCTGCTGCTGGGCTTGTGGGTGCTCAGTGGCGCGCTGTTTCGCGAGCCGCCCGAGGAGCCTCGCCAGCAAACGCCCGAGCCCATGACGGTGGCCGTACACTTCAGTCAGGCGGAGCCCGTGGAGCGCGTCCTCACCCTCCAGGGTGAAGTCGAGGCCGACCAGCGCGTGGTGGTTCGGGCCGAAACCTCGGGCAGAATCAGCGAGGTACCGGTGGCCCTCGGGCAGGAGGTCGATGTCGGTACGATTCTGGCCCACATCAATATGGACGACCGGGAGGCGCGCCTGCGCCGGGCCCAGGCCAATGTCCGCGGCCGGGAGACCGACCATCAGGGTGCACAGCGCCTGGCCCGCGAGGGCATGCAGGCGCAACTTCGCGTGGAAACCACCCTCGCCGAGCTCGAGGCCGCCAGGGCCGACCTCGAGGCCATCCAACTCGATATCCGGCACACCCGGATCCAGGCCCCTATCGCCGGAGTGGTGAACCACCGCTACGCCGATGTCGGCGACGTTCTCAGTCGCGGCGATCCGGTGGCGGAACTGCTGCAGAACGATCCCCTGCGCGCCGTGGTCCAGGTGCCCCAACACAGCGTTCACCGGGTCCGGCCGGGCGGCACGGCAAGGATAACCCTGATGGACGGCGAACGAAGGGACGCCGAGGTGAGCTACATCTCGGCCCGGGCCGAGACAGCCACCCGCACCTTCCGCGTCGAGTTGACCCTGCCCAACCCGGACCGGGCATTACCTGCCGGCATCAGCGTGCAGGTGCAGATTCCAGTGGAGCAAGTCATGGCGCATCGAGTCTCACCTGCCCTCGCTGCGCTGGACGACCAGGGGCGGCTGGGGGTGAAGGCCGTAGACGAAGACGATCGAGTCGTCTTCCATCCGGTGGCGCTGGTTCGCGCCGACTCCCAGGGCGTGTGGGTCTCCGGCCTGCCCGCGAAAGCCCGGATCATCACCATCGGTCATGGTTTCGTGAATGCCGGTGAGACCGTCCGCGTGGCCGACGATCAAAGCGCACCACGCTCATGAATGCGTTGATCCAGGCTGCGATGAATCGCAGCCGCACGGTCATGCTGCTCCTGCTGCTCATCCTCACCGCCGGCGGTGTGGCCTACGTGACGGTGCCCAAGGAAGCGGCGCCAGACATCGACATCCCCATCTTCTTCGTCTCCGTGAGCTACCAGGGGATCTCGGCTGAGGACAGCGAGCGCCTGCTGATCCGACCCATGGAGCGGGAGCTGCGCCCCATTGAGGGGCTCAAAGAGGTACTTGCCCAGGCCGGCGAGGGCTTCGCCCTCCTGCGCCTGGATTTCGAACCCGGCCACGATAACCGTCAGGCCATGGCCGACGTACGCGAGAGGGTGGATCTGGTGCGCAGCCAGCTTCCTGCCGGCGCTGAAGAACCGCAGGTCATGGAGGTGGACCTGTCCATGTTCCCGGTCCTGACAACAGCGCTATCTGGCCCGGTGCCGGAGCGCACCCTCGTTCGCATCGCCCGCGATCTCCGCGACCGTCTCGAGGCCCTGCCGGGAGTGCTGGAGGTGAACATCGGCGGTGATCGCGAGGACGTGCTCGAGGTACTGGTGGATCTGCTGGTGATGGAGACCTATCAGCTGCCCTACCAGCAACTCATTGCGGCCATCGAGCGCAACAATCGCCTGGTGGCGGCCGGCGCCATCGACACGGGCACCGGGCGGGTGGCATTGAAGGTGCCCGGGGTGATCGAGTCGCTGGACGACGTACTCGCTCTACCGGTGAAAGTGGAGGATGGGACCGTGGTCACCTTCGGTGACGTGGCCACCGGCCGTCGTACCTTCAAGGATCCCAGCAGCTTCGCTCGGGTCAATGGCCAGCCGGCGGTGGTGCTGGAGATACGCAAGCGCAGCGGGGCGAACATACTCGACACGGTGGCGGCGGCAACGGCGGTGATCGAGGCGGCCCGGGCGGATTGGCCCGAGGCCCTCCGCGTGAACCACCTCCAGAACACTGCCGACGACGTCGCCGACCTGCTCGGCGATCTGGAGAACAACGTCGTGCTCGCCATCGTCCTGGTGATGCTGACCATTGTCGCCACCCTGGGCGGACGGTCGTCCTGGCTGGTGGGGCTCGCGATTCCCGGCGCCTTCTTAGGTGGCATCCTGGCCATCGCCCTGCTTGGCTTCACCCTCAACATCGTGGTGCTGTTCGCCCTCATTCTGGTGGTGGGCATGCTGGTCGACGGTGCCATCGTGGTGGTGGAACAGGCTGACCGCTACCTGGCCGAGGGGCTGCCGAGGCGTGAGGCCTTCGCGCGCGCGGCAGTACGCATGGCATGGCCCATCATCGCCTCCACTGCCACCACCCTGGCCGTGTTCCTGCCGATCCTGTTCTGGCCGGGCATGGTGGGCGAGTTCATGTTCTACCTGCCGGCCACGGTGATCGTGACACTGCTGGCCTCCCTGCTCATGGCCCTGATCTTCATTCCCGTGCTCGGCAGCCTGGTGGGCGACGAACAGACCAGCCGTCCCGAGCAGGTCCAGCGGATCCAGGCAGCAGAGCGGGGCGACTTCGCCCATATCGACGGCTTCACGGCGCGCTATGTGAAGCTGCTCCGGAATCTGCTCGCGCGACCAGGCCAGACGCTGGCGGTAACCTCGATGGTGGTTTTCGCGGCATACCTGAGCTACGCACAGTTCGGTCGCGGCATCGAGTTCTTTCCCCACGTGGAGCCGCGCTTCGCCCAGGTTCAGGTGCAGGCCAGGGGCGACCTTTCGATCTGGGAGGCGGATGCCCTGATGCGCCGGGTGGAGAGCCGGTTCCTCGGCGATCACGAGTTGCGCACGGTGTACGCCCGCACCATCGGGGACCGGGCCCAGCGCCTGCTGTCGGACTACGCCGAGGACGTCATCGGCGTGATCCAGCTCGAGTTCATTGACTGGCGCCTGCGGCCTCCTGCAGAGGAGGTGCTCAGCCGCCTGCGCGAGGCCAGCGCCGACCTGCCGGGGGTGATCCTGCAGTTTCGCGAACAGGAGAGGGGGCCAGGCGGCGGCAAACCGATCCAGGCGGAACTCAGCGGCGGCGACGGCGATGCCCTCGCTGCCGGCGTTACACGCATCCGCACACACATGCAGGCCCTCGGCGGCTTCACCGACATCGAGGACGACCGCTCCCTGCCCGGCGTTGAAGTCAGGGCCGAAATCGACCATCGCGAGGCAGCCCGCTACGGTGCCGACATCAGCCTGCTCGGCGACGCCGTGCAGATGCTCACTCAGGGCATCCGTCTTGGCGGCTATCGGCCCGACGATGCTGATGAGGAAGTGGACATTCGCGTCCGCTTCCCCTTCGACGAACGCAACCTGGCTCAACTCGGCGCGCTGCGCGTGCCCACAACCTTCGGCCTGGTGCCGGTGAACAACTTCGTCGATTTCCAGCCGGGGGCCCGAACCGGCCTGATCAGGCGTGTGGACGGACGGCGGACCTTGACGGTGAAAGCGGACGTCGCACCCGGCTTGTTGGTGGACGATCAGGTCAGGCGCCTGCAGCGAGCCGTAACTGCCGATGAACTGCCCGATGGGGTCACGCTGCGCTGGCGCGGTCAGGCCGAAGATCAGGCCGAAGCGGTGTCCTTTCTGCAGCTGGCTTTCGGGCTATCCATCTTCCTGATGTTCATGATCCTGGTGACTCAGTTCAACAGCCTCTACCAGGCGGCATTGGTGCTCTCGGCAATCGTCTTCTCCACTGCCGGCGTCCTGATTGGATTGATCCTGCGCAATGAACCCTTCGGTATCGTCATGAGCGGCATCGGCGTGATCGCCCTGGCCGGGGTAGTGGTGAACAACAACATCGTACTCATCGACACCTACAACATCATACGGCGAAGCGGTGTCGAACCCATCGATGCCGCCCTGCGCACGGGAGCCCAACGTCTGCGTCCGGTCCTGCTGACCACGATCACCACCATTCTCGGCCTGCTGCCCATGGTGATCATGCTCACCGTCGACTTCTTTGGGCGGGATCTCAGTATCGGTGCCCCGTCCACCCAGTATTGGGTGCAATTGGCCACGGCCATCTCCGGCGGCCTGCTCCTGGCGACTCCGCTGACACTCCTGTTCACGCCAGTCATGCTGGTCTGGGGAGACCGTGGCCGCAAGGTTCCCGGGGCGAACAGCGATCCTGAGCGCGCCGGCACCTCGAGACACCACACTCAAGCATGAGCTCTACGAGGCGAGCTCCGACCGATTCCTGAACTCCGCGAGCGCTTCAGGATTGACCAGCGCCTCGCTGTTGGCCACTTCGCGACCGTGCACCACCTCGCGCACGGCGATCTCGGAGATCTTGTTGCTCACGGTCCGCGGCAAATCCGGAACTGAGACGATGCGGGCAGGAACGTGGCGTGGCGTGGCGTTGGCGCGGACGACTTTGCGGATCCGCTGCCGCAGGGCATCGTCGAGTTCCACACCGTCGCGCAACACCACGAACAGCACCACGCGCACGTCACCCTTCCAGTCCTGACCGACGGCAAGGCTCTCGAGGACCTCCTCCACTTTCTCCACCTGCCGGTAGATCTCCGCGGTACCGATGCGCACCCCGCCGGGATTCAGCGTCGCATCGGAGCGGCCGTGAATCAGCAGGCCATCGCTGTCCGTGAGTTCGGCAAAGTCACCGTGGCACCAGATGCCGGGAAAACGTTCGAAGTAGGCGGCCCGATACCGGGCACCGTCCGGATCGTTCCAGAAACCGATCGGCATGGACGGAAACGGTTGCGTGCAGACCAGCTCACCCTTGCTGCCGCGTACCGGTCGACCCCCGTCATCGTAGACCGCAACCGCCATGCCCAGCCCTCTGCACTGCAGTTCACCACGACGGACGGGCAGCAGCGGCGAACCCAGCGCAAAGCAGGAGACGATGTCCGTCCCGCCGGAGATGGATGCAAGCTGCACGTCGCGCTTGAGGTGCTTATAGACCCAATCGAATTGCTCCGGCAGCAACGGCGAGCCGGTGGAGAGCACCGTGCGTAATCTCATCAGATCGAAGGTTGTCGCAGGTTCGACACCGGCCTTCTCGGCGGCGGCCAGATAGCGCGCGCTGGTCCCGAACACCGTGATGCCTTCCTCCTCCGCCATCCGGAACAGGACGTCCCGACGGGGGTGCATGGGCGCGCCGTCATAGAGCACAACGGTGGCGCCCACCGCCAGGCTCGACACCAGCCAGTTCCACATCATCCAGCCGCAGGTGGTGAAGTAGAAGATGCGATCGTCACGGCCGAGATCGGTATGCAGCACCAGCTCCTTGAGGTGCTGCAGCAGCGTGCCCCCGGCGCCGTGAACGATGCACTTGGGCACACCCGTGGTGCCGGACGAGTAGAGGATATAGAGCGGATGGTCGAACGGCATGCGAGTGAACTCGAGGCCTGCGCCCGGCGTCCCGAACGCCGACCAGATCACCGTGTCCTCCAGCGCGTCGGGGTCACGCGCGGAATCGAGCCAGGGCAGCAGCACGGTGCGCTCGATGGACGGCAATGCCGCCTGCAGGCTGCGGATACGGTCCATGCAGGACAGCTCGCGGCCGTTGTAGCGATAGCCATCGGCCGCGAACAGGACGCGCGGTTCGATCTGGCCGAAGCGATCGAGCACGCCCTGGGCGCCGAAGTCCGGCGAACAGGACGAGAAGATCGCCCCGAGGCTGGCCGCCGCCAGCATGGCGATCACGGTCTCCGGCCGGTTCGGCATGAATGCGGCGACACGGTCGCCGGGTTCGATGCCGAGTTCGCGCAGCCCGGCGGCGATGCGGGCCACCTCGGCGCGCAGCTTCGCGTAGCTGAGAAGCACGCGTTCGCCATCTTCACCGCGGAAAACCAGTGCCGGACGGTCGTCCCTGTGGCGCAGCAGATGTTCGGCGAAATTGAGCGTGGCGCCTGGAAACCAGCGCGCGCCGGGCATGGCCTCGGGATGCGCGAGCGTTCGTTCGGGAGGCGTCTCGAATTCGACGCCGCAGAACGCGACGAGCCGCTCCCAGAACGCTTCCGGCTGCGCCACCGACCAGC
The DNA here is from genome assembly GCA_007694905.1 of Gammaproteobacteria bacterium. Lineage (GTDB taxonomy): Bacteria > Pseudomonadota > Gammaproteobacteria > Pseudomonadales > Azotimanducaceae > SLTB01. The sequence continues at coordinate 12,678 of REEU01000309.1, forward strand.
GCCACAGCTCAGGGCAGTTGGAGACGTCCGCCGCCACCTCAGCACGCACCTGCTCCAGGAAGCGCTGCATGCTGCTGCCGGCGATCCGCTCGGGAGACGGTCGCCAGAGCGCCTCGGTCACGGCCCGAGCGCCCATCGCTGCAGATGATCGCGCCAGGCGCTGCGCGCATCGGAACGGGCATCATCATCGAGTGCGGGCTCGATCTCGGCTGCCGGTTCCGGTGCCGGCAGCGGATCGCCCGCCACCCCCGGTGAAGTCGCCGCCAGCGCCGCGCCGCCGCGGGCGGTGGACTCCACTTCCCGCGCCGGCAGCACGACGCAGCCCGTGAGGTCGGCCAGCCGCTGCAGCAGCCACGTGCTGCGCGCAAGCCCGCCATCCACGTGCAGGTTCCCCGTCACGTCCAGGGTCTCGGCCAGGTCCGCGCAACGCTGAGCGATGCCGTCGAGGACCCCGCGCACGAGTTCGTTACGGCCCGTCTCGAGGCCAAGGCCGCTGAAGCTGCCGCGAACCTGATCCGCCATGTGCGGCGTCCCAAGGCCTGCCAGTGCCGGTACGAAGACCACGCCCGGCTGACCCGCCGCGGCCATGGCATCCATGTCTGCCGCATCCCCAAGGACGCCGATGCGCTGCAGCCACTCCACTGCCGCACCCGCCGTGATCACGGTGCCCTCGTGGCAGAACGCATTGTCCACGCTGCCGTCCGCAGCCAGCAGACGCCACAACGGCAGGTCGTAGGCGCCAGGCGGCGCGTCCGTCGCGACGGATCCGGTGCTGCGATCGAGCATGGCCGAGGTGCCGAGGGTGATCTTCGCGTCGCCCACCGTATTCAGCCCCTGGGCGAAGCAGGCGGCCTGCTGATCACCGGCGCGCGCGGCGACGGGAATCCGCGCACCGAACAGGGACCGATACGTGAGCCCCACCGTTTCGTTGCTGGCCACCACCTGCGGATGCCATGCCCGTTCCTGCCCGAACAGCTCCATGGCGGCATCGAACCAGCTGCCGCTGCCGGCATCGAACAACCCCGTGGCACCGGCGCTGGAGGGGTCGGTGACGAACGCGTCGCCACCGGTGAGCCAATGGGTGAGCCACACATCCGGCGTACCCAGGCGCAGCCGGCCCCGCGCGATGGCGCTGCGCACGCCGGCATGCTCACGGGTGAGCCATTCGAACTTGGTGCAGCTGGCCAGCGTGTTCACCGGCAGCCCCATGGCGCGCAGTTCTTCCACCCGGGCCAGGGTACGGCGGTCCTGCCAGCCAATCACCGGGGCCAGCGGCTGGCCGGTGCCCGAATCCCATGCCACGACGCTGCTGCGCTGGGTGACGACGCCGATGGCGCGCAGGTCCGCGGCCCCACAGCCCGTATCTGCCAGCGCGGCCTGCATCACCTCGAGACTGCGGTCGCGGAAGTCGATGGCGTCCTGCTCCACCCGGTCCGGAGCCGGAAATGCCAGCGCCAGTCGCTGGTAGGCATGACCGAGGACTCTGCCGTCTGCCGCGAAGATGACGGCGCGTACGCCGGTGGTGCCGAGATCGAGGCTCATGATCGGTGCGCTCATGACTTCAACCCTCTGGAATCAGGACGCCCGGGTTCATCAGGCCATCCGGGTCCAGCGCCCGTTTCACCGTACGCAGCAGCGCCACACCCGGGGCACCGAGTTCGGTCGTGAGCCAGTCCCGCCGCACCCGACCGATGCCGTGGTGGTGGGCGATGCCGGCACCGAGTTCCGCCGCCGCCTCCATGGCGCCGCGCCAGCAGGCGTCGTAGGCACCGAGCATGGCCTCCCGCTCCGGCGACACCGCAAACGTGAAGTAGAGGTTCGCCCCGGAGCGGTAGGCGTGGGACGAGTGGGCCGATGCCGCCACGAGGCCAGGAACCGCCGCGAGTTTCGCAAGCGTCGCCTCGTAGAGCGTGTTCAGCCGCCGCCAGTCCGTCGCCACCTCGATGGTGTCCACCACCAGGCCCTGCTCGAACAGCTCGCGCCAGCTCGGCACCGTGTTGCGATGGGCGAACCAGTCGTCGACGGTCTGCTTGTCCGCAGCCTCGCCACCGCGGGCCCGGCACAAATCCGCCACTGCCGCAGCTTCCGCTTCCGCATGCGCCTCGGGCCCCTCGTGGAGAAAGATCAGCATGGCGCGGCCCTGCGGGCAGGTGTCGCGGAAGTGCCGGCGACTTTCCCGGGCGTCATACAGGCGCACCACCGGCGGCCGCCAGCCGGGCCGGATGACCTCCCGCATGGCCTCGATCCCGGTGGCGAAATCTGCGAAGTGAAAGGCCTGCCGAATGCCGCATTCAGCCTGTGGTCGCAGCGAGAACGTCACCTTTGTCACCACGCCGAGAGTGCCCTCGCTGCCCAGCAGCAGCTGGCGCAGATCGGGTCCCGCCGCAGCCCGCGGTGTCGGCCGGGAACGAAAGATGCTGCCGTCGGGCAGCACCGCTTCGAGGTCGTAGACCAGATCCTCGGTGTTGCCGTAAGCGGTGGAGTACTGACCGGACGCCCGGGTGGCGACCCAGCCCCCCACTGTCGACAGCGCGATGGACTGAGGCCAGTTACCGATGGTGAAACCTTCGGCAGCCACCGCCTCCTCGGCCGCCATGCCCATGGTCCCGGCACCGAACGTGGCCAGCAGGTTGTGGCTGTCGAGGTGTTCGAGCCCATCCAGACCGCGGGTCGAAAGGACCACCTGATCGCGATCGGCCAGCACACCGCCGCACACGCCGGACCCACCGCCGCGGGTGACCATCACCGTGCCGTGGGCGCGGCACAGGCGCACCGCCTCCGCCATGGCCTCGGTGCTCCGGGGCGTCACCACCGCCAGCGGCAGCGGCTGGGCGTCACCGAGCCAGTCCGTGAGCTCCGATCGGGACCAGTAGTCCCGGCTGTGGGCCTTCAGGATCGCCTCGTCAGTGGCGACCGCATCCCCGAGTGCCGCCTCGAGGGCAGCCAGTACTTTGCTCAATTCCTTTCTCCCCTTCGTCACACCCATCTCTCGTGGAACAGCACTTAACTCGTTGAACTCCCCGCAAGCTTGCTGGACTCAGTGGGAGCTCACGTCGCCCGCAGCGCGGCGTTGCGATCGCGGACTGCCGCCGGCCTCAGGCGTGACGCGGCTCGCGACGCCCGCGGTCGCAAGCCATCCTTGGCTTGCGCCCCTTCGGGGCAGCTGAAGCTGACCCGATCCGCTCCCGGCGGATCGGGCCGCGGACGTAGGCTCCCACCCAGGCCCGAGCCGGCCCTCAGCGCTGGAACGTCATCTCCTCGGCGTAGCGCTGCCTGACTGCGGCGATCTGCCGCTGCTGTTCGGCCGTGTCCCAGCCCAGCAGTGCCGCCATACGCTCTGCAGCCGGTGCCAGCAGCGCATCCCGTTCCGCAGGGCTGTACCAGGCCGCCCGGGTCCGGCGGTAGATCAGGTCCTCCAGGCTCAACGCCGCCTCCATGTTCACGGCCCAGTCCACCTCCCCGCGCAGCACCTCGCCACCGGTCACCAGCGCTTCGGCGCCACCTGCGAGCACCGCGGCCGCCTCGCTGCCATACAGGCGCGCCAACCGGTCCGCACAGGCGCGACCGAGATTGTCCGCGCCCGGCAGCTGCCGTGCCAGGTGATCGAGATCACCGGCGAAGTCGCCGCCCGGCAGCGGCTCCGGTCCCGGCGCAGGCGGCAGCGAACGTCCAAGCTGCTCACCCACCTTCACCATGATGTCCTCGGCCATCTTGCGGAAGCCGGTGAGCTTGCCGCCGGCAATGGTCACCATGCCGCCGGAACCGATCCAGATCTCGTCCTTGCGCGACATCTCCTTCGCTTCCTTGCCCGGCTCGGCAATGAGCGGGCGCAGGCCGGACCAGGCGGCGACGACGTCGTCCGCGGTCAGGCCTTCCACGTCGAAGTAGCGCCCCACCGGCTCCAGCAGGTAGCGCACGTCTTCCGCCGTGATCTCCGGCCAGCGCCAGTTGTCACCATCGTAGGTGGTGTCCGTGGTCCCGAGATACACCGTGTCGCCACGGGGAATGGCGAAGATGGAGCGCTTGTCCTCCGCCGTCATCACCACCAGGTTGCGCACCGGCAACCGCTTCGCCGGCAGCACGATGTGCACGCCCTTGGACAGATGCAGACGCGAGCCTTCGCGCTCCATTTCCAGGCCTGCGACGCGATCCGCCCAGGGACCGGCCGCATTCACCACCACCCGGGCGCGGATCTCCGGCTCACTGCCGTCCAGCGCGCAGCGTCCCCGTACGCCGATCACCTTCCCGCCTTCCCGCAGCAGCTCCGTGGCCGCCACGCGGGAGGCGATCACCGCACCGGCGCCGGCCGCTGCACGCAGCGATGCCAGCACCAGGCGCGCATCGTCAGTGAGGTACTCCCGATAGGCACAGGCGTGGGGATGTCGACTCTGGTCGAGCCGAGGTTCGTGGTAGGCGAGCTCCTCACCGCTCCAGTTGCGGTGCAGATCCGCCTCGGCCACCGCGCCGAGCTTCTCGTAGGCGGTGATGCCGGTACGGAATTTGAGCAGGCTCATCCGCGAACGGGCCGGGACCAGCATCCAGTACGGTTCCGCCAGGTGCGGTGCCATGCGGTAGACCGCCTTGCGTTCCAGCGCCGTTTCCCGGACCAGGGCGATGTCGCCCATGGCCAGATAGCGCAGGCCACCGTGGATCAGCTTGGAGGAGCGGCTCGAGGTGCCGACGGCAAAGTCATCGGCCTCGATCAGCGCCACGGAGAGCCCCCGCAGAGCTGCATCACGGGCGATGCCGGCACCGGTGATGCCGCCACCGATGATCAGCACGTCGAAGGTCTCTGCCGCCAGACGTGCCAGGGTGTCGGTCCGGCCCGTGGCGGACAAAGCAGTTGCGGTCATGATCTCTCTTCCAATGGCGCCCGCTGCGAAGGGTCGCACAGAATGATCCGGGCGGGCAGCCGGCGGGGCTGTGGTAGCCTCCGCCGATCCACCCTCGCCGCACGAGCCCGCATGTCAGGATGCCAGCCGAACGTGATGCAGCAAGCATGAAGCAGGTCGTCTGCGCGGTCGCGACGCGCGGGCATCGCATCCTGCTCGCACGGCGCGCGCCCGGGGAACATCTGGCCGGCCATTGGGAGCTGCCGGGCGGCAAGGTGGAGCCGGGCGAGTCCCTCGCTGCTGCCCTGACTCGGGAGCTGCAGGAGGAGCTGGGCGTGACCGCAAAGGTGGGCGCCGAGATCGCCCGCAGCGTGCACCACTACGAGCGCGGCTGCATCGAGCTCATCGCGCTGGCCACCGCCTTCGACGGCGAGATCGCCCACCTGACCGTGCACGATGCCGTGCAGTGGTACGCCGCGGACGGACTCGTCGATCTTGCCGTCGCCCCGGCGGACATCCCGCTGCTCGACGTCATTCTGGCGGGCATCGAGAACTGAAGTCATCCAGCCGCGGGAGCAGGCGGCGGTCCGCGATGAGCGAGGAACTCTTCCGTGCTGTTGGTCCGCGGGAAGTCGGTCTGCGGCTCGGGAACCCCCAAGAAGGCACACAGCGGTGCCCAGCCTTCGGCGGCCTCGAACACAAGCAAGCGATCTGCCGGCGCTTCGGCCATGACCGCCTCCACATGCCGCTGGTAGACCGCAAGCACATGGTCCCGATCATCCATGCGGCCATCGAAGACCCGATTCCAGATAATGTCCACGGCCCACTGACCGAACTGCCGCGGGCCCGCTTCGTCGCTGTTCGCAGCCGCCATGCTCGACGGGTAGATCGTGTTCATCACGCTCTCATACCAGCGTTCGGGATCGCGGGTGGACAGAATCACCTTGGCCTCCGGGAACGCGGCAAGCTGTTCCCGCCAGAGATTGCAGGCGGGCCAGTCCACCGCCGCGCGATAGCCCTGATAGAGGCTGTGCCAGTCGATGGCTTCGCCCCGATGCGCCGCCGCCCATACCGGAATGTGTTCCGGGTGCTCGAAGACCTCGATCATGTGGTAGCACTTGTCAAAGCCGAGCTGCTCCAAGGCCAGCTTCAGCGACATGGTGCCCGTCCGACCGAAGCCGGCGCCGATGACCTGCAATGACATGGTGTTCCCCCAGTTTTGCACACTACCCCTTGCCGTCAGGCAGCCATCTTAACCCCTCAGGACGCGCAGGGGCCCCTGCCGTGCCACGTCATAGCGCGCCGCGATGGCAGCGGACGCGGGTCGGCGACGATCCGATGCAATGAAAACGTGAGCGCGGGCCCCCGGAAGCCTACAATCGCATCCAATCCAGACGAGGCAGCCAGGAGGTGAGTGATGAAATCGAAGGTGTGCGACATGCTCGGAATCGAGTTTCCGCTGTTCGCGTTCAGCCATTGCCGTGACGTGGTGGCAGCGGTGAGCAAGGCGGGCGGGTTCGGGGTGCTCGGCGCGGCCGGACACCGGCCGGAGAGCCTCGAAGTCGAGCTGAAGTGGATCGACGAACATGTGGACGGCAAACCGTATGGCGTCGACCTCATCGTCCCCACCAGCATGGCGGACAAGGAGGGCAGCTTCACGCCCGAACAGATCGAGGCGGCCATCCCGCCGGAGCACAAGGCCTACGTGGAGGACATCCTCGCCCAACACGGCGTCGACACGAAGGGGCTGTGGGACCGCAGACCCGACTCCAACTTCGCCGCCGGCATGCGTGAGACCGGTGCCGCCGCCATCCTCGACGTGGCGTTCGCCCATCCCATCAAGATGATCGTCAATGCCCTTGGCGTGCCGCCGAAGATCATGATGGATCGCGCCCGCGCCGAAGGTGTGGCGGTGGGCGCGCTGACCGGCGCACCTGAACACGCCATCAAGCATGCGGAAGCCGGTGTGGACATCCTCATCGTCTCCGGCACCGAGGCCGGCGGCCACTGCGGCGAGATCTCCACCCTGGTGCTGGTGCCGGAAGTCATCGAGGCGCTGAAGCCCTACGGTGACATTCCGGTCCTGGCCGCCGGCGGCATCGTCACCGGCCGGCAGATGGCGGCCTGCATGGCGATGGGCGCCGCCGGCGCCTGGACCGGTTCGGTCTGGCTGACCACCGCGGAGGCGGAAACCAATCCTGCCGTGAAGGACAAGATGCTGGCCGCCAATTCGCGCCAGACTGTTCGCTCCCGCAGCCGGACCGGCAAATACACCCGCCAGCTCCGGTCCGCCTGGACCGACGCCTGGCAGGCAGATGAGGCCCCGATACCGCTGCCCATGCCGCTGCAGAGTCTGGTGTCCGAACCGGCGCTGTCACGCATCAACAAGCTGGCCGAATCCGGCGATGCCGGTGCCAAGCAACTCGCCACCTACTGGGTGGGTCAGGGCGTCGGCCTGATGAATTCACCGCAATCGGTCCGCGCGGTGGTTCAAGAATTCATGGAGGACTTCGCCACCGCAGCGGAGCGCCTCGCCGGGATCATGGATGACTGAACCTGCCGCACGTGGGTGGCGGGCTTCGCCGCCACCCACGTGCCGATCACAGCCGGGACCAGTTCGGTTGATTGCCCTCAGTAATCATGGTGCGCTCTTCGGGTTCCAGCAGGCTGGCGCGATAGATCACCCCATCTTGATGGAAAGCAAGCTCGGTGCCGTCCGGCGACCAGGTCGGGTAGTCACCCTCGCCGAAATCGATGACCTCACCATTTTCGATCGCCCGCGCCTGCACCCGTCCGTTTTCCACATAGGCAAGCCAGATGCCATCCGGTGACCAGGCCGGCTGGTCTGCATTGTTGAATCCGCCTAACGGACCGCGGCCGCTACCCTCGCGATCGATCTGATACAGCTTGAGCGCAGCCGTGCCAGGGTCGAAAGACCAGTCCTCCCGGACGCTGAAGATGAGCGCTTCGCCATCAGGCGACCAGGTCGGGAAACGCTCCATGTCGCTGGCGCTGGGCCCACCGGTCAGGTGCTCACCCTCTCCGCCCTCTGGATCGGTGACGTAGATCAGGAAGGGGTTGCTGCCCTGAGATTCGTTGCGCCGGACGTAAGCGATCTCGTCGTTCACCGACCAGGCCGGCTCCAGCGCCCGAACGTCGTCCCGATTCGTGAGCCGGTGCACCTGCCCGCCAGACAGCGAGTAACGGAACAAATCGGTGCGGAAGAACGGGCCCCCGACGTAGACCAGTTCGCGTCCATCCGGCGACCAGGCCGGCGCCGGTTCGATGAAGCCCACGTCGAGCAACAGGCGCCGGTCGCTGCCGTCGGGCGCGACCGTGTAGATGCGACCCGCATCGTGGAAGACGATGCTGCCGGCAGGCGCTCCGAAGGGGTTGCTGCTGGAGCCAAGGAAGACGTTCCCGCCCTCGTCGAGGAAGTCACCGACGAAAGTCGGATTGCTGTTGTCGCTGAAGCTTGACCCGCTGACGGTTCCTTCATTCGCCACGATCAGGCCTTGGGGCGGCTGCACCACGTTGTCCTCGAACACCGAATTGAAAATGAAAATGTTCGCCTCGTTCGCCTCGAGGATCGGTCCACCTTCGCTACTCTCATTGCCGATGAAGCGGGAATCGGAGATGTAGACATCCGCACTGCCCGGCGTCAGATTCGAGGCCGACGACGAGATCACCTCGCCCTCGCTGTAGATCACGGCGGCGCCCTGGGTGGCGCGGTTGCCGATGAACTCGGACTCCGTGACGATGACTTCACCCACGACCTCCGAGGGAAACACACCGATGCTGTCCAGGAAGATCGCACCGCCCTGGGCGGTCGTGGTCTCGTTCTCGATGAACACCGAGTCATGGATGCGGATGTCTCCGGGCGCATCGAGATTGCGGACCATGATGGCGCCGCCGGAGCGCGCTGAGTCGGTCACACTCATGCGATTGTCTTCGAAGCGGGAGTGGCAGACGTCCACGCCCGAACGGCTGAACACAGCGCCACCGGCGCTGCGCGCATAGTTGCCATGAAACTCCGAGCGGGCGACGGTGATGAAGCCGGGGCTGAAGACGGCGCCGCCCTTACCGAAGGTGAATGGGGGACCGGTTTCGAGACTCGACTGCGTCGTGTTGTCGCGGAAGACCGTGTCGTGCAGGACGAGTTGCCCGACGCCACCGAGGAGCTGAGCCACGCTGACGGCACCGCCACGTGCGGTCAGGCAGCCAGCACGGAGTGAATACGCGCTGCCGTTATGGAACTCGATGCCCGAGATCGTGACATCGCCGCGTGAGCGCACGCACAGCGCCTTGGCGGTGCCAGAAAGATCGATCACAGGTCGAGAATCGTCTTCGGTCCAGCCGATCAACACCAGGTCCTTGGGATCGTCCAAGAAATCAGCAAGCCACCAGAGCACCGGATCGAATCGCGTTCCCTCTGGCCCATCATCGATGTTGCCGGTGATCCCGATCACCAAGCGGTCATCGGCCAGCGCGTCGGGATCGTCCAGGGCGGCGACCATCTCCTCGTGACTGCCGACCAGATAGTGGGGTTCGTCCACATCCACCGTGAACTCGGAGCAGGTCGGATCCGGTTCGATGCCGGGCGCGGGCGTGGCGCCAGCTACACCCTCGGGCAAGGGTTCGGCGCCGTCGAACCAGGCGATCATGTCCTGAATCCAGGTGTCGAGCTGGCGACCGACGTCGATGAAAGCTCGCACGGCCACGACATCGAAGACCGCCGAATCCACGTTATCGCTGTCAGCGAACGGATCAATATGGAGGCCGAGACGGTTCCGCAGCCGCGCCCGGACCGTCTCGTAGTCAAGCTGATCGCGCTGCTGCAGCACCACGAACGCCGTGGTCAGCGGGGAGACGATGCAGCGGGCGTCCGCCTGACAGAGCGCCTCGAGCTCGCCTTCGTAATTCTGCCCCGCGAGCGAGCCCCCACGTGCACGGATCCGATAGGGCCCGAGCTCATCGACCATGGCAGTGAATTCGCCGTCACCATCCGTGCTCACCGTGGCCAGCAGATCACCAAGGGTGGTCAGGATGTCCACTTCAGCGCCCGCGAGCGGCCCGTTCACGACCTGTCCCGAGATTTCGGCTTCCACCGGCTCTGGCTCAGCCTCAGGCTCAGGCTCAGGTTCGGGCTCAGGTTCGGGTTCGGGTTCGGGT
>REEU01000187.1 GCA_007694905.1 Gammaproteobacteria bacterium
CCTGAGCGACCCACATGGTGCCGAGGATGAAGAAGTTCAGGCCGAGCCCGGTCCAAACCAGGAAATTCGCGCGCGCGCGCCCGTAGAGCTCGCTGATGAGATCCGTACACAGGAACGTGAGGGGATAGGGCAGCACACCCACCGCCAGCGCCATGGGGCCGAGCTGAACGAAGCGGGTGATCCCAATCACATTCAGCAGGGTCATGGCGCACAGGAAAGTGCCCGCAAGCACGATGAATACGCGCTCGCGCCGCTCAGTGAGATCGGCATCGGTCATGTTTGCGGATCCTCGAATTGTTCTGGGGAGGGGTTCAGCGTTCGAGCTGGCCCAGATTGGCGTGCAGCACGGCACCGTTGACCACCGGGTGCAATGCAGCCCAGATGATCGTCTCGGCGATTTCGGAAGGCTTGATCAGACGACCGAATGCGGACATGGAGGCCACAGCCTGTTCGGTTTCCGGATCGGTGCCGATGTGAGTTCGCAGCATTTCGGTGTCGGTGAACCCGGGGCACACGCAGGCCGTATGGATGTCACGTCCGGCGAGATCCTGGCAGGTGGCGCGCATCATGCCGATGGTGGCGTGCTTGGTGGTGACATAGGAGTAGGCGTTGGGCACGGCCTTCTCGGCCAGGGTCGAACCGACGTAGATCACGGCGGAGCCCGCCTTCATCAATGGCATCAGGGCGCTGTTGAGCGCGTTGGGTGCGGCGAGGTTGATCTGCAGGATCTCGCGGAAGTCCGCGTCCGGGACTTCGCCGCAGCGATCGTTGCGCAGCAGCGAGGCGTTGTGGATCAGAAGCAGCGGCTCGGCCGTGCGCGCGATGTTTTCGAGTTCCCCGCAGGCGCGTTGCACGGCATCTGGGTCGGAGAAGTCGCAGGCGATGCTGTTGGCGCCTGCGACCGGACATGGGCGTCGCGAGACGTTGGTGACCGCCCATCCGGTCGCAAGGAACCCGGCTGCCGTGGCTGCCCCGATGCCGGCGCTCGCGCCGCTGATGATGACCTGCTTCATGCTGACTGCCACTCCCTGCCTGCCCATTGATTGGTGCCCGATGAGACCCGGATCACGAGCCGTCTAATGTCTTCGCCGGCAAGTTTCGGATGGGTGCGTACCCGTTCCAGGATCCAGCCGGCGAGTTCCTCCACCGTGATATTGCGGATGTTGAGAACGAGTACGTCGCGGTGCAGGAACGGAATGCGTTCGTCGGCGTAGTGCGCCAGCAGCAGATCTTCGCGCTGCTCGATTTGCAGCCAAGGGCTTTTGCCTGGCAGCAGCACCTTCTCATCGAGCTCCTCGCAGATCTCCTCGAGCAGCCGCTTGAGTCGGGCGTAGTCGAAGCACAGACCGCCCGGGCCCACCGGCGTCGTCACTTCGCAGGCCACTCGCCAGTTGTGCCCGTGCAGGTTCTCGCGTTCCGTCGCCGAGAACAGCGTGAAGTGGCCGGCTGAGAAGTTGAGGTAGTCCTTGGCGATCTCGATGGTGGCCAGCTCGCTGGTGCCCGCCGTCGTGCTTGTCGTGGCTCGGGCCCCGCTTTGCGCGCGGCTGTCTGATGTCATGGAGCACTCCTGGTTCATTCGCTGGCGCGGGCATTCTGCCATGACGCCTGGCGTGGGTCGCGGCCGGTTGGAGGCAGTGATACGTTGCCGGCGTCAATCGCGACAGAATCAAACAGGGGTGTGACGATGACGGTATTCGAGCGGGACGACGTGAAGATCCATTTCGACGTGCGTGGCGAGGGCAGCCCGGTATTGCTGCTGGCCCCGGGCGGCATGCGCTCTGTGGCAGCGCTGTGGGAGCGCGCACCGTTCGATCCTAGAGAGGAGCTCGCTGATGACTTCCAGGTCATCGCCATGGATCAGCGCAATGCCGGCGCATCCACGGGCCCGGTGACCGCTGAGGATGGCTGGCACACTTACGCCGATGATCAGCTTGCGCTGCTCGATCACCTGGGGATTGAACGCTGTCACGTGCTCGGCATGTGCATTGGCGGACCCTTCTGTCTCGAACTGATGCGACGCGCGCCGGACCGCATCGCGTCCGGCGTGCTGCTGCAGCCCATCGGGGCCGATGCCAATCGCGACATCTTCTTCGAACTCTTCGAAGGTTGGGCCGCGGAGCTTCCGGAACCGGTTCCGGGGCCGGCGCTGCGGGCCTTCCGGGAACGCATGTTCGGAGGCGAGTTCACGTTCAATCTCGATCGCGCCGGCGTCGCTGCACTGCAGACGCCGATGCTGGTGCTGCGGGGCGACGACCCCTATCACCCGGCATCGATCTCCGAGGCGATCGCAGACACGGCGCCCCGGGCAGAACTGATCGAGAACTGGAAGGAAGGGGCGGCGCTGGCCGCGGCGGTGGATCGAGTGCGCACGTTCCTGCACGAGCATTCGTGAATGCAGGCGCACCTGTGTATCATTCCAGAACATGATGGATGATTTCGATACATCGCTTTCGGCGAATCCAACGCCCGTATGTTGAATGTCCCCCTCCCGGAGGTCAGCCTCCGGACCATCGGTCTCGCCATGCTGCTGTTGCCGGTGGGGCTTTTTTCGGCCCTCGTCATGACCGCTATCGTGCGGGTGGCGGAGTCCTCCCTGGAGCAACGCCTGCAGGGTGAGATCGAGCTCATCGCCCGGGCCGTGGCGCCCTTGATCTCCCGCCACATCGATCGTGGAGACGCCTTCATGGTGCGGCAGTCACTGGAAGGCGTCTTCGACATCGGCCGCGTCTACGGAGCGGCGGTCTACGACCATGACGGTCTGTTGATCGCCCGTGCGGGGCGCGCGGACGCTCAGGTGCGTACCAGTCGGGAAGCGGCGGTGCGGGTCGAGACCGGGCGCGAGGGTGGAACCTACCGCAAGGTTGGACAGCAGGACGTTTATTCGTTCTTCACGCCGCTATCAGGCCATGGTGGCCGCATTAACGGTTTGCTACAGGTGAATCGGGAGCGGGCGGAGATCGACGCCGCCCTCAACCGCCTGCGCATCGGGTCTTGGATTGCCTGGGCGTTCACGCTAGGTGTCATCGCTTTGCTGCTGTTCTTCGTCTACCGGCGGCTGATCGAGTGGCCGTTGCAGCGACTGCTCGGCGGTATGAGTGCGGTCGCTGCGGGCAGTCGATCAGCGCGCATCGATGTACGCCGGCCGCGTGAATTCCGCAGCCTTGGCCAGGCGTTCAACCACATGATCGAAGCGGTCGACCGGGCAGAGACAGAGCGGGAATCGAGCCGCTGGCGCGAGATCCAACTGCTTGGGCGGCTGCAGGAGACGGAAAAGATCGCCGCCATCGGCCGCGTCGCCGCCGGCATCGCCCACGAACTTGGGGCACCCCTGTCGGTGATCTCGGGCCGCTCCGTGCGCATCCGAAGGCGGGAACCGGAAGCGGACACCGAACACGATCTCGAACAGATCGAGCAGGAGACCTGGCGGCTGAAGCGAATCGTCGACCAGCTGCTGGAGTACTGCCGCGGCACTCAGCGCGAACACAGGGAGCTGGATCTCGGTTCGGTGGTGACCTCGGCGGTGGGCGCAGTGGTGGACGAGGCCGCAGCTGCGGACGTGAACGTGTGCTGGGAGCCGCCGGAGCAGGCGACCTTCGTCCTGGGCGACCGGGTGAGGCTGGAGATCGCCGTGACGAATCTGCTGCGTAACGGTTTGCGTCATGCCCGCAGCAGCGTTCGCGCCAGCCTTGAATCGTCAGTGGAAGGTCACGTTCTTGCGGTCGTCGATGATGGCCCTGGCGTCGATGACGAGGACGCAGGGCGAGTCTTCGAACCTTTCTTCACCCGTCAGGTATCGGGTCGAGGCACGGGCCTCGGTCTGGCCATCGTCGGCAGCGTCGCCCTGGAGCACGAGGCCACCGCCCGTTACGCAGGCAGGGACGATGCGCTCGGCGGTGCCCGGTTCGAATTCGCTCTGCCGCTTGCACCCGCAGCGTTGCCGTCGGCTGAGGAACCTACCCATGACTGAGCAGGTGCTGATCGTCGAGGATGATGCAGGGGTTCGTGATCTGTTGCGTGACGAACTCGAAGCCGAAGGCCTTTTCGTGTTCGAAAGCGAGACGTTGAAGCAGGCGCGGGAACGCCTCAACGGTCACCATGTGGACCTTCTGATCACTGATCTGCGCCTTCCGGACGGCAGCGGTCAGGAGCTGCTCGGAGTTCTGGCTGACGACGACGACGCGCCTGCATCGCTGGTGATTACCGCGTTCGGGGGGGTTCGCGATGCAGTGGCAGCCCTCAAGTTGGGTGCCGACGATTTCCTCACCAAGCCGCTGGATCCGGATCACTTCCTGTTGACGGTGCGCCGCCTGCTCGAACACCGGCGCATGCGTGACGAGCTGACGCGTTATCGCAGTCTGGAGGATGGTGAATCCTTTCACGGTATGTACGGTTCGAGCCCTTGCATGCGGCGTCTGTTCGAGCAGATCCAACTGATCGCCCAGGGCGAGGGCGCGGTGCTGATTCTCGGCGAAAGCGGGACCGGCAAGGAGCTCGTGGCGCGTGCCCTGCACGAGGGCAGTCCACGTGCTGGTCGCCCGTTCGTCGCCGTGAACTGTGCGGGCATTCCCGGCGAATTGATGGAGAGCGAGTTCTTCGGCCACGTTGCCGGTGCGTTCACCGGTGCCCGCAACAACCACTCAGGTCTCTTCCGTCAGGCCAACGGCGGGACGCTGCTGCTCGATGAGATCGGCGAGATGCCGCTCAATCTGCAGGCGAAACTGCTGCGCGTCCTGGAGGAGGGGCGGATCCGTCCCGTGGGTGCCAGTGGTGAGGAGGAGGTCGACGTGCGGATCGTGGCGGCGACGAACCGGGACGTGCACGCCCAGGTGAAAGCCGGGGACCTGCGTGAGGACCTCTACTTCCGCCTTGAGACGTTTGCCGTCGAGGTGCCGCCGCTGCGGGAGCGCGGCGACGACCGGGAGCTGCTCGCCAGTCGCTTCCTGCGTGAGTTCGCGGCCCGTCAGGAGCGTCCTGTGGAGGGCTTCACCGCAGCGGCGCTGGCCCTGATCCAGCGCTATCCGTTTCCCGGCAACGTGCGCGAACTACGCAACGTGATCGAACGTGCGGTGCTGTTCTGTCGCGGCAACGAGATCCGTCCGGAGGATCTGCCGGCGCGGCTGCGCGGGTCTGATGACGACGTTCTTGGAACGCCGGAAGGGGTGGGACCCTTTGGTGATCTGCCTACCTTGGAGGACCTGCAGCAGCGCTATGCCCGTTACGTGCTGAGCCACACCGGTGGCAACAAGAAACAGGCCGCCTCCATCCTCGGCGTGACCCGCAGTACGCTGTATCGCTGGCTGGACCGACCGACGGAAGCAGCGCGCGACGAAACCTGAATACCGGGGGCGCGTCCACGCGCACACCTACAGGAGAGCACGGAACGTGATCTGTAGGCCCGACCGCGTGGCGGCGCGCAGGCGTCAGTTCGTTGGTGTCTGGTAGGGCAGGGCCAGCATCTCGACCCGGTTGCGGAAGTCGGGGTCGCGATCCATGCGCGCCATCAGGCTGGACCACTCGTCCTGGCCGAGACCATTGTGACGTATGTGACGACTGACCTGCCGCCGCAGTTCATCAGGCAGCTCATCAGGTTCGCGCAGCGACTGGTCCAGCGGGTCCGTGTCTGATTCTTCTTCGAGCAGGACACTGCTGACGAGACCCCAGGCGCGCGCGAAGCGCACCAGCGTTTCCCGATCAGGCCCATCCTCCCAGGCCTCAGGGTCAGGGAGGTCGGCGGCTGCCTCTTCGGCATCCATGGCTTCGGGGAGCTGAGCATGGGTCAGGCTGCCCAGGAGCAGCCCGATGCCCGCAACAGGACCGAGAAGTCGCCCGACGTTCCGGAAGAAGGTGCTCATCGCTGTGCTCCAAATAGTGACGTTTTAACAACAGCAGGGTAGCAAACACCGTGCCGGATTTGGAGTTGGGCCCTCCTGGCTCGCTTACAGCTGTGGACATTCGGGTTCGGGAAACCAGGCATTCGAACATGCTTTCACCGCCGAGATCCGCATGCCCCGGGGTGACCTGAATCGTCCCTGGCAACATCCCCGCCGCGGAGCCCGATTTGACGCCGAAACAGCATTCCCAATCCAGTTCCCGTACGCTGGCGGGTTGGCGCTGTCGTCGTCACGGTCGGGCCAGTGGCTGACGTTGCCTATGAGACCCGATCACCCAAGGGCTGCTCGCGCTCCCAGCCCTGCGCCGTCTGCTGATAGACCACGCTGCGCAGCTCCGCCTCGCGGTCCTCGACGCGGCGTTGCAGGCGATCTGGTAGTTCACCTGAACCGCATGATTCAGACACGGCAACGGCCTGTGCTGCGACGACCTGACCGAGATCAAATGCGGCCTCGACCTTGAGCTGGCCCGGCTGGATGCCGTGGTGCTGGGCGATCTGTTCGATGGATGACCGGCGCTGTGCCAGCGTGATGGTGCTGTTCTGAGTGGTCATAGTGGCGTCTCCGTTGTGGATGGACGCAAGAGCCGCTGCACTTCAGGTGCACTCCGAACGCATCACTTGAGCAGTCGCTTACCGGGAAAGCCTTGCTATTTGGTGCCCCGAAAAGGATTCGAACCTTTGACCTGCCCCTTAGGAGGGGGCTGCTCTATCCAGCTGAGCTACCGGGGCGTGCGGGGAATGGTACAGCAGCTGTGTCCGTATCTGCTAAGGTCTCCGCCCGGCGCCTCCGGGTTCGTATCGCATGCCCCTGCACGTCCCATCGCTGTCCATCATCATTCCGGCCCTGAACGAGGCTGAGGCCCTGCCGCGCCTGCTCGAACAGCTCGCCGGTGCCCGGGAGCGGGGCGCGGAAGTGATCGTGGTAGACGGCGGCAGCGAGGACGATAGCGTGGCGCAGGCGCGCGCGGCCGGCGTGACCGTGATCGAGGCCGGGCGGGGACGGGCGCGGCAACTGCAGGCAGGGGTCGATGCCAGCAGCGGCGAGGCGCTTTGGTTGCTGCACGCGGATTCGGATATCGATCCGCTTTCGGATCAGCACATCATCTGGGGGCTCGCTGAGTCCGGTCGGCTGTGGGGCTGGTTCTCGCTGCGGCTGACCGGACCCCATCCGCTGCTGCGGGTGGTGGCTCGCGCGATCAACGTCCGCTCCCGCCTGTCCGGCATTGCTACCGGCGACCAGGGCATCTTCGTCCTGCGCCGGGCCCTGGCACGCATCTGTGGCGTACCGCAGCAGCCGCTGATGGAGGACGTGGAACTGTCGCTGCGTCTGCGTGAACTCTGTCCCCCGCTGGTGCTGCTCAAGCGCATCACCACCAGCGCCCGGCACTGGGAACGTCGTGGCGTGCTGCGCACCATTCTGCTCATGTGGCGGCTGCGGTTTGCCTATGCCATGGGGGTATCGACCGAGGTGCTCGCTGAGCGCTACCGGGCCTCGAGCGGACGGTGAGTGCGCCGGTTCACGTACTGGTGTTCGCGCGCTCACCGGTCCCCGGGCGCGCCAAGACCCGCTTGATTCCTGCACTGGGCGCCGAAGGGGCCGCCCGGCTCTATCTGCTGCTGCTCGAGCATGCACTGGCCACGACGCGTGCTGCGGATTTCGATGCGGTAGAGGTGTGGATGGATGCCGAGCCCATTGCGGATGAGGTCCGCGGCCTGACCCGGGCCGTCGATGCGCGCCTGGCGCTGCAGTCCGGGGCTGATCTCGGGGCACGCATGGACGCTGCACTCGGCGACGCACTTGCGCGCGGCGTACTGCCGCTGCTTATGGGCTCCGATGTGCCGGCGCTGACGCCGTTTATGCTGCGGGAAGCAGCGGATCGTTTGCGGCAGGGCCGGGACGTGGTGATCGCCCCGGCGCTGGACGGCGGTTACGGCCTCATCGGCGTCGGACGACGCCTGCCCGCTTTGTTCGAGGCGATGCCCTGGGGCGGTCCAGAGGTGCTCGCGGAGACCCGGCGGCGCATCGATGCACTCGGCTGCTCGTCCGCTGAACTGACACCGGTGTGGGACGTGGACGAGCCCGCGGACCTTGCCCGGCTCGATGAGGTGCCTGAATTGCGTGACTGGCGGGGGCGCATCGGATTCGAGGCCACGCTGTGAACCGCAATCTGTTCGCCTACGGTACGCTGCAGTTCGCTGCCATCTTCAAGGCGGTTTCGGGACTCGATCTGCCGGGTGTGCCAGCGACCCTGGCAGGCTTTCGGCGTGAAGGCGTCCGCGGCACCGTCTATCCTGCCATCGTGCCGGATCCCAGCGCCGAGGTGTCGGGCCGCCTTTACCGGGGCCTGCCGCGTCCGGCGCTGGCGGCCCTCGACCGCTTCGAGGGCGACGAGTACCGTCGCATCGTACGCACGGTGATCACGCCCGGCGGCGACAGGGTGCCGGCCTGCTGCTACGTCATCGCAGCGCGCTGGCGGCGGCGTCTGGACGGGACACGCTGGGATCCGCAGGCCTTCGAGCACCTGCATGTCACGGCCTACCTGCGACGACTGCATCGGGAGTAGAGCACCCTGATTCCCATACGCGATGAGAATCCGACGGTCCACTGGCCTGTGGTGACGGTTCTCTTCATCGCCGGCAACGTCGCCGTGTGGGGCGCGCTGCAGGGTTTCGGGATGCCGGTGGCGCTGGTGGAGTCCATCTGCCATCACGCTTTGATTCCGGCAGAGCTGCTCGGTAGCGCGGAGCCCGGGACCCGCATCCCGGTGGGTCGCGACCTCGGCTGTGTTCTCGACGGCGAGCCCAGACCGCACACGCTGATCAGCTCCATGTTCATGCATGGCGGCTGGCTGCACCTGCTCTTCAATCTCTGGTTCCTGTGGATCTTCGGCGACAACGTCGAGGACGTGATGGGGCCGATCCGCTTCATCGTGTTCTATCTGCTGTGCGGAATCGGGGCTGCGGTAGCCCAGATCGCGAGTGCCCCGGACAGCCTGATCCCCATGGTCGGCGCCTCCGGTGCCATCGGCGGCGTCATGGGTGCCTATGCCCGACTGTTTCCGCGTGCCCGGGTACACATGTTGGTGATCTTCGGCTTCTTCGTGACCACGGTATCGGTGCCGGCCATCTTCATGCTCGGCTACTGGTTCCTGCTGCAGATTCTGGCCGGTCTGCCGGCCCTCGGTTCCTCGGGCGGTGGCGTCGCGTTCTGGGCCCACGCGGGCGGCTTCCTGACCGGCCTTGTGCTCTCGTTCGTGTTCGTACGCAACGATCGGCTGCGGGACCGGCGGCGACGGTTGCCCCGTCGTGCCCAGCGCAGCTGGTTTTAGACGGAGGCCATCATGACCCCTGCCTGGCTCGACACCGCGGTGTTCTATCAGATCTATCCCCAGAGCTTCGCCGACAGCAATGGCGACGGCATCGGCGATCTGCCCGGACTGATCGAGCGCCTCGACGACATCGCCGCGCTGGGGTGCAACGTGCTGTGGCTGAATCCCATCTTCGAGTCGCCCTTCCTCGATGCGGGCTACGACGTGCGCGACCATTTTCAGGTGGCGTCCCGCTACGGCAGCATTGACGACGTCCGGCGTCTCTGCCAAGAGGCGCACGCCCGCGGCATGCGGGTCTGCCTGGATCTGGTGGCAGGGCATACCTCCGCCGATCATCCGGGCTTTCAGGCATCCGCGCGCCCGGATGCGAATCCGTGGAGCGATCGCTTCGTGTGGTCCGACAATCCCTGGATGACGCGGGACGGGGAGGTGACGTTCATCAGCGGCAGCAGCGATCGCATGGGGGCCTACGCGGTCAACTTCTTCGTCCATCAGCCGGCGCTGAACTTCGGCTTTCACGAGCGCCGCCGCAGCTGGCAGCAGGCACCGGATGCACCCGGGCCCATGGCGAACCGTGCCTGGCTGAAGGAGGTGCTCGGCTTCTGGTTCGAACACGGCGTCGATGGGTTCCGGGTCGATCTCGCCGCCACGCTGGTGAAGCAGGACCCGCAGCAGACTGCAGTACGCGCGCTGTGGCGCGACGTGCGCGAGTGGCTGGAGGCGAACTGGCCGGATCGGGTGCTCATCAGCGAGTGGGGCGATCCGGCACGGGCGGTGAGCGGCGGGTTTCACGTGGATTTCATGCTCCACTTCGGCACGGCGGGCTATCCGGAGCTGTTCTTCAACGGCAGCGGGTTCGCCCGTATTCGCAGCGGCGTGGAACAGTGTTACTTCGATCGTTCAGGTGCGGGCGACTTCCGCCACTTCCTCAACAGTTTCCGGCTGCAGCAGGAGGCCATCGCGGGCCGTGGCTGCGTTGGTCTGCCGAGTGCGAACCACGACTTCCAGCGGCCGCGGGTGGGCGGTCGGGACGAGGACGACCTGGCGGTCATCTTCGCGTTCCTCCTGACCTGGCAGGCGGTCCCGTTCGTCTACTACGGTGATGAGATCGGTATGCGCTTTCTCGAAGCCATCGACTCGAAGGAGGGCGCCTACCAGCGCGTAGGCAGCCGCACCCCCATGCAGTGGGACGCATCGGCAGGCGCGGGCTTCTCCAGCGCAGATCCGGAGACGTTCTATCTGCCCCTGGACCCGGCGCCGGACCGACCCGACGTGGCGGCCCAGCGGGCCGATCCCGAGTCGCTCTGGCACTGGGTAAGGAAGTTGGTCGGCCTGCGGCGGACGCTCGAGCCGCTGGCGGCGACGGCGCCGGTCGAAGTGCTCGGAGAGGGGGCTGGCTATCCGCTGTGTTATCTGCGGGGCAGCGGCTCCGACCGCGTGCTGGTGGCGCTGAATCCCTCCGGACGCCAGGTGACCTGCGAACTGCCGAGCGGTTTCGCCTTGGAGGAGGTGCTGGCGCAGCGTGGCGTGACCATCGACGGGCAGCGCATCGCGTTGCAGGGGCCGGCTGCCGGCATCTTCCGGGTCCGTTCCTCTGCTCCGGACGATGCGCGCACCGAAGGATCCGCATAGACTGCGTCGCTTTGCTCAGGATCGGGTTTGCCCATGCTGTTGTGGATCGCCGCCCTGCTTGGCGTCGTGCAGGGATTGTTCATGTTCCTGCCGGTGAGCTCCACGGCGCACCTGGTGCTGACCCAGCACTGGCTGATCCGGCAGGGGTATGACATCCCTGCTCCGGAAAGCCCGGAAATGATTCTGTTCGATCTGGTGGTGCACGTCGGCACCCTGGTCTCCATTGCCGTGGTGTTCTGGCCCAGCCTGAGCCGGGTCGTGACTGGGGGCGTGCGCGACACCTGGACCTGGGTCAGTTCCGGCGGCCGGGCAGGCCGTGAGCTGATGTTCATGCGGCTCGGTCTGCTGTGTGCGCTGTCCGTGCTGGCCACGGCGATCATCGGCTTCACCCTGCGCGCGAGCTTCGAACGAGTGTTCGCGAACCCGCTGGCGGTGGCCGGTACTCTGACGCTCACCGGCGTGCTGCTGTGGTGGACGGATCGGCTGAGTCGACGGCCACGGGGGCTCAGGCAGTTCACGCCCTGGATGGCCACAGTGATCGGCATAGCTCAGGGCTTTGCGTTGCTGCCCGGCCTCAGCCGCAGCGGCATGACCATCACGTTCGCCCTGTTCGTCGGTCTCAAGCGGCGCTGGGCGGCGGAGTACAGTTTCTTCCTGGCCATACCAACCATTCTCGCTGCCACCGCAGTGCAGTCCTGGGGCGTGCTGGGCGAGGTCGGATTCAATGGCGTGGACTGGCGGGCGCTCGCAGTGGGTTTCGTGGTGGCCGCGGTGGTCGGGATCCTGTCCCTTAAGCTGTTGGTATTCCTGCTGCTGCGCGCACGGCTGAGGGTGTTTTCCTTCTACCTCTGGGCGCTGGCCGCACTGGTGGCGTTCGGCTTTCTCGACCACGGCGTGGTGTGAGTGAAGCCCATGATCGCGTCCGCAACACGGCCCGCGTATTCTTCCTGGCCGCGCCAGGTCTGGCTGCGGGAAGATCGCCGGAGACGCCATGCGCATTGCCAGTGAACGGGATATTGAAGGCCTGCGCGCCATCGGTCGCGTGGTGGCGCGCACGTTGGCGGAAATGTCCGCGGCCATCGGTCCAGGAGTCAGCACCCGCGAGCTCGATCAGATCGGTGCATCGGCGCTGAAGCGGCACGGTGCCGTGTCGGCGCCGCGATGCGTTTATCGCTTCCCCGGCGACACCTGCATCAGCGTCAACGAGGAAGCCGCTCACGGCATTCCGGGGGCGCGGACCCTCGGGCCGGGTGACGTGATCAACATCGATGTCTCGGCGGAACTCGACGGCTACTTCGGGGACACCGGTGCCACCTTCGTGGTGCCGCCGGACAACCAGCTCAAGCGTCGACTGCTGCAGACGGCGGAAGAGGCGTTGGCCCGCGCGATGCAGGCGGCGCGCGCCGGAGCACTGCTCAATGGCATCGGTCGGGCGATCGAATCCACGGCGGAACGCGCGGGTTTCACCACCTTGCGCGACCTCGGCAGTCACGGCGTGGGCCGCAGCCTGCACGAGGAGCCCCGCTTCATCCCCAACTTCCACGATCCGGTGGACACCCGCCTGCTTCACGACGGGCAGGTGATCACCATCGAGCCCTTCATCTCCAGCGGCTCCTGCGGCTGCCGGACGGCAGCGGACGGCTGGACCCTCATATCCGGGCCCGGCAACCTTTCGGCCCAGTTCGAGCACACGCTGGTGATCCGTGACGGGGAACCGCTGGTCATGACGCTGCCGTGATCAGATTCATCCGGAGACCGGCAAGGGTGATCTGATCAGGCCCGGTGACCGCGTCGTAGCGCGCGGCCGCGGCCATGATGCCGGCGTGATCGACGCAGTTGATGTCGATGCCGCCGAGCCCCTCTGGGCGCCCGTCGCTGCAGGACACGAAGCGAATCCGCGCGTTGTCGAGTTCGAGCTCCGGGTCACCGGCGGCGGTCCGGGTGAGTGGAATCTCGACAATGTCCGACCATTTGCGGGCGACGGCGGCCGGGTTGTCGGCCTGGATCTCGGCGGCGACGATGCCCGTGACACGATCGAGTCGTTGTCCCGCCTTCCAGTCGCGTCCCGCAGGATGCCAGGGGCCGTCTGCGTCGAGTCCGCCCGGTCCGTGCTGGGCGTCGATCTCGAGGAAGCTGCCGCCCGTGTCCTTGGGGTGCAGTTGCATCAGCGCGTAGTCCTCCATGTCGCGGTCGAATACGGTACGCACGCCGAGGGCCGCAACCCGTTCCCGACGCGGCGGATGGTTGTCGCACTGGCAGATCACCATGTAGCCGCCGTCACCGCCGCGACGTTCGAGATAGCGGCCGCCGGCCGTGCCTGATCGCACCGGGGCCACCACCTCAAGGAACTGGTTGCCAACGGGAAATAGCGCGTTTTCCAGCCCGAACGTCGCGACGGCCGGATCCCGGTAGCACACGGCGATGCCAAGCACGTCCACCAGCGCCTGTTCCACCGGTGCCAGCTTGTCCGCCACCAGCGCGATCTGTCGCAGTCGCAACCACATGGTTGTCTCCCTCCCGAAGTCGATGTCAGTCAGCCAACAGGCCGTCGCAAGGGCACTGTTGAACACTTCGAGCAGCCTGTCCACGCCCGCGTCGCTGTAGGCGTTGCAGGGGAAGCACCGCCCGGTGCCCGCAATCAGAAAGGCCGGGGCTCTACCCTGTGTGCGCCACCGTACAGTCGATCGGTCGGCCCGGCAGCATGATCGCGGCTTCCGGGCGGGCCCTTTGCCGATGTCCTCGGCCCGCGCCATGGAGGATGAGAATGACTGGGCAGACCAGAATGAACACGAACATGAACACGAACATGAACCGGATCGGGAGCGTTCTCAGGCCCAAGCCCAAGCCTGAGCCGCAACAGAATCACCTGCTGGCGGCCCTGTCACCCGAGGTGCAGCGCCGTCTTTTCCCGCACCTCGAGTTGGTGCCACTGCCGTTGCGGGACCTTCTCTACGATGCCGGGCGCCCCATGCGCCATGTCTACTTTCCCACCGATGCCATCATCTCGCTGCAGTACATGATGGAGGACGGGGCGTCGACGGCGATCCTGGTGGTGGGCAACGAGGGATTACTCGGCATTACTCTGTTCATGGGCGGTGAAAGCACGCGCGGCCGGTCCGTGGTGCAGAGCGCCGGCCATGCTTATCGGCTCCCCAGGGCGCGGGTGAAAGAAGAATTCGCTCGTCACGGTGAACTGCTCATTTTAATGCTGCGCTACACCCAGGCGCTGATCACCCAGGTGGCCCAGACCGCGGTCTGTAATCGCCACCACTCCATTGACCAGCAGCTGTGCCGTTGGCTTCTGCTGTCCATCGATCGCCTGTCGCACAACCACCTGACCATGACCCAGGAGTTCATCGCCAACATGCTCGGTGTGCGTCGCGAGGGGGTGACGGCCGCGGCACTTAAGCTGCGGCAGGCGGGCGTGATTTCCTATGCGCGGGGTCTGATCAAGGTGCTCGACCGTGAGAAGCTCGAGCAGGCCGCCTGCGAGTGTTATGACGTGGTCCGGAAGGAAACGGAGCTGCTGCTCCACTATCTGCCCCAGCGCCAGCTGGTCACGAAGGACACGCATATACCCGTCGTGCAGAACACGGAAATCCACGCGCAACACTAGGCTGCGGATTGGAAGTGTCTGATCACCTTCCGGCCACCATGTCGCCATCACCCAGGTTCCGGGGCCCCTGCCCGTTGCACTGCCGGCCTTTGCCGCAACCCGGGCCGGTCACAAAAGGCGGAGACCTGCCGTCGTGAAGTTTGTCGAACGCGTCGCGCCCGCGGCCCGGGAGATGGGCAAGCGACGGGAGCCGTGACTGAGAGGCACCGCTGAGCATTTTCCTGCAGGCCGTGTCTATAATCCGCCGTTGTCTGAAAAGCCCACCCGCTGCTGCGCGGAGCGCGCCTTGTCCCATGCTGTCCTCGATATCGTCGGCCTGCGCTGCGAACGCGACGATCGCGAACTGTTTGCCGATTTCGATCTGCGCCTCGCTGCCGCTGAAGCGATGCAGCTGCGGGGCCCGAACGGCGCTGGTAAGACCACGCTTTTGCGCTGCATTGCCGGCATGCATCCGGAGTATGAGGGCAGCATCCGGCTGCTCGGTGCGCCGGTCAGCGGCGAGCGGCTGCTGTTCGTGGGCCATCGGCCCGGCATCTCCGGCCTGCTGAGCGCAGCGGACAATCTGCGCTGGCACCTGGATCTGGCGGGCTGGCGGGGGGCGGGCACCGTGGTGAGCGCGGCGCTCGACCGGGTCGGGCTCTGCGGTTACGACGAGGTGCCTTGTCAGCAGCTCTCCGCCGGGCAGCAGCGGCGGGTGGCGCTGGCCCGTCTCGCCCTGCCCACGGCCGAGGTGCCGCTGTGGCTGCTCGACGAGCCGTTCACGGCGCTGGACGATGCCGGACTGGAGCTGATCAGCGGCCTGATGGCCGAGCGGCTGGCCGGCGACGGCGCCATCCTCTTCACCACCCACCAGCCGGCACCGGAGCTGCCAGGACTCGGCACGCGTTGGATCGGGGCTGCCGCATGATGGCGTCGGCAGCCGACGAGCGGAGTTTGTGGGTGCTGTTTCGCGGCCAGTTGCGCCGGGATCTCAAGCTCGCCTTCGGTCAGCCGTCGGAGCTGGCAAATCCGCTGGCGTTCTTCGTCGTGGTCATTACCCTGTTTCCCCTCGGTGTGAGTCCGGAGCCTGGCGTACTGGCGGGCATGGCGCCGGGCGTCCTGTGGATCGCGGCGCTGCTGGCCACGCTGCTGGGGCTCGAGGCGCTGTTTCGTCGCGATCGGGACGATGGCACGTTGGAGCAGATGGTGTTGCGGGCGCAGCCGCTGTACCTGCCGGTGGTGGCCCGCATGCTGGCCCACTGGACGGTTACCGGGCTGCCGTTGACGCTGCTTGCACCGCTGCTCGGCGGCATGCTCAATCTGGCGCCGGAAGCCCGGCTGCCGCTGATGCTGGGGCTGGCCCTGGGGACGCCGGTACTGGTCCTGCTCGGCGGGGTCGGCGCGGCCTTGACCGTGGGTCTGCGGGCCGGCGGCGTGCTGCTGGCCCTGCTGGTGCTGCCGCTGTTCGTGCCGGTGCTGATTCTCGGCGTCAGTGCTGCGGAGCTGGCGAGTTCGGGGCTGCCGCCCTCCGGGCCGCTGCTGTGGCTCGCGGCTGGGGCGAGTTTCGCCATTACCACGGTGCCGTTCGCCATCGCGGCGGCGCTGCGAATCGGGGTCGAGGTCGGGTGATGCGGGCTAAGGAGACGTTGGCTTGAAGTACATCCCTGATGGGTTACGGCGACTCTGGCACCGTATGGGTTCGCCGCGCTGGTTCTTTGAAACCACTGGGTCCTGGGTGCCCTGGCTGGGCGGTGCGGCAGCGCTGCTCATCGCCGTCGGCACGGTCTGGGGCCTGGCGTTCGCGCCGCCGGACTACCTGCAGGGCGACAGCTTCCGCATCATCTACATCCATGTTCCGGCTGCGTATCTGGCCCAGGCCGGCTACATCCTGATGGCCGTGTGCGGCGTGATACTCCTGGTCTGGCGGATGAAGCTCGCGGACATGGTGATGACCGCAGTGGCCCCCATCGGCGCGGCGTTCACCTTTCTCGCGCTGGCCACCGGCTCGATCTGGGGTAAGCCCACCTGGGGGACCTACTGGATCTGGGACGCGCGCATCACCTCGGTGCTGATTCTCCTGTTCCTGTATCTCGGCATCATCGGCCTGCGGCGTGCCATCGAGCGGCCGGAGGCGGCGGGTCGGGCCTGCGCCATCCTCGCCATCGTCGGGGTGATCAACATTCCGATCATCAAATACTCGGTGGACTGGTGGATGACGTTGCACCAGCCAGCCACGTTCAGCATCACCGCGGCGCCTGCCATGCCGCCGATCATGTGGGTGCCGCTGCTGCTCAATGTGCTGGGATTCAACCTGTTGTTCGCGGTTGCCGTCATCCAGGGGACGCGTACGGAGGTGCTCGTCCGCGAACGCCGCACCCGCTGGGTGAATGATCTGTGCCTTCGGGAGACCGCATGAGCTTCGACAGCTTCGGCGATTTTCTGGCCATGGGCGGGCACGGGTTTTACGTCTGGTGGGCCTACCTGCTCACGGTTGTCGTGGTAGGATTGATTCTCGTGTGGCCGGTGTGGCGACGGCGCCGCTTCCTGCGGGAGCAGCGCGGAAGACTGCGTCGGTCCCAGGCTCTGGGCGGGCAGACTGGACGTTCAAGTGATGCACCCGAAACGTAAGCAACGACTGCTCATCATCAGTGTGCTGGTCGGTGGGGTCGGCCTCACCTCGGCGCTGGTACTGAATGCGCTGAACGAGAACATCAACCTGTTCTATCCGCCGGATCAGATCGTCGCCGGCCTTGCGCCGGTGGATCAGCGCATCCGCGCCGGCGGCATCGTGGTGGACGGCAGTGTGTTCCGGGAAATCGGCAGCATGTCGGTGTCCTTCTTGATCTCCGATCTCGATGGCCACGATGTCCCGGTGACGTTCGAAGGCATCCTCCCGAACCTGTTCGGAGAGGGGCAGGGCATCGTCGCTACAGGGCGGCTCGGTGCGGACGGCGTGTTCGTCGCCTCCGAGGTTCTGGCCAAGCACGACGAGAACTACATGCCGACGGAACTCGCTGCCATGCAGGGGCGCAAGCCACCGATGGGTAACCAGGTGAACAGCGAACCCGGTGCCAGTTACTAGGCCCTTGATGGCCTCGTCGTCCGCTCCGGGCAGCGGTCCCATGATCTTCGCGGAGACCCGGAATGATTCCTGAACTCGGTCATTTTGCACTGGCCCTTTCGTTGGGGTTTGCCATCCTGCTGGCCACCGTCCCCATCGCGGGGACGTTCACCGGGCGCCTGGTGTGGATGCGCAGCGGGGGGTCGCTGGCCGCGGGCATGTTCGCGTTTCTGCTGCTGTCCTACATCTGCCTGACCTGGTCGTTCCTGGCAGACGATTTCTCCGTGGCCTACGTGGCTCAGAACTCCAATTCCCTGCTTCCGGTCCACTACAAGTTCAGTGCTGTGTGGGGCGCCCACGAAGGCTCCTTCCTGCTCTGGACCCTGATCATGGCGGGGTGGACGGTGGCGGTGGCGGTGCGCAGCAAGGGTTTGCCGCTGGACATGCTGGCGCGGGTGCTGGGCGTGATGGGACTGGTGAGCATCGGCTTCATCCTGTTCATGCTCCTGACCTCGAATCCTTTTGACCGACTGCTGCCGATGTCGCCCAGCGACGGCTCCGATCTCAACCCGCAGCTGCAGGACTTCGGTCTCATCGTGCATCCGCCCATGCTGTACGTGGGCTACGTGGGTTTCTCGGTGGCGTTCGCGTTCGCCATCGCCGCCCTGATGTCCGGCCGGCTGGATGCGGCCTGGGCACGCTGGTCGCGGCCATGGACGAACGTGGCCTGGGCCTTCCTCACCGTGGGTATCGCGCTGGGCAGCTGGTGGGCCTACTACGAGCTCGGCTGGGGTGGCTGGTGGTTCTGGGACGCGGTGGAGAACGCCTCGTTCATGCCCTGGCTGGTGGGCACGGCGCTGATCCATTCCCTGGCGGTGACAGAAAAACGGGGCGTCTTTCGCAGCTGGACCGTGCTGCTGGCCATCGCCACGTTCTCCCTGGTGCTGCTCGGTGCGTTCATCGTTCGCTCCGGGGTACTCACGTCGGTGCATGCATTCGCGGTGGATCCGGAGCGGGGCGCCTACATCATGGCCTTCCTGCTGGTGGTGGTGGGTGGCTCGCTGGCGCTGTATGCGTTCCGCGCACCGGTGATGCGTGCGGATGCGCAATATGATGGCCTGTCCCGGGAAGTGCTGCTGCTGGTGAACAACGTCCTGCTGGTGGTGGCCACCGCCGCCGTGTTGCTCGGTACGCTCTACCCGCTGTTGTACGAGGCCATGACCGGCGGTGACAAGATCTCCGTGGGGCCGCCCTACTTCAATGCCGTGTTCGTGCCGCTGATGCTGCTGCTGCTGGTGGCGATGGCGGCAGGGCCGCTGGCGCGCTGGAAGCGGACCAGCGGCCGGGAGCTGATGCGCAATCTGGGGCGCGTAGCGGTGGCGAGCATCGTTCTCGGGGTGCTGCTGCCTCTGTTGTTCACGGGTGCGCTGGACCTGTGGGCGGTGGTGGCCGTCGCGCTGGCGGCCTGGATCACGCTGTCCCTGGTGCAGGACACGCTCTCGCGGGTCGCCCACAAGGGCGACTGGCGGTCCCGGCTCGCAGCGATTCCCAAACTCGGTGCGGGCTACGCGGGCATGTGGATCGCTCACATCGGAATCGCCGTGTCCGTCGTCGGCATCGCCATCGTGGTGGTCTATTCAGATGAACGCGACGTGCGTATGACGCCTGGCGACACGGTCGAGGTGGGGGGCTGGACATTCCGCTTCGACGGCATCCGCCCAGCCGAGGGGCCGAACTGGACCGCGGACGAAGGCGTGATCACCGTGCTGAAGAACGGTCGCGAGCGCACGACGCTACTGCCGCAGAAGCGGCACTATCCGGTGCGGGGCATGGTCATGACCCAGGCCGCGATCAACCCCCGTTTCACCCGCGACCTTTACGTTGCGCTTGGTGAGCCGCTTGGCGGTCAGGCCTGGGCGGTACGGGTACACTACAAACCGTTCGTGCGCTGGATCTGGATGGGCGCGCTGCTGATGGCCTTTGGAGGTGTCATCGCAGCGGTGGATCGGCGCTACCGGCGGCTCGCGGAGCGGGCTGTGGAGCGGCGCCGTGTCGCCAGCGCTGCAGACGCACCATTGGCGGAGGGCACCTCATGAGCGAGCACGCAGGCACTGCTCCCGGATCCATGCCGAGTCGGGCCAGTCTGTTCATTCCGCTGGTCGTTTTCCTGATCATCCTGGCACTGCTCTGGCGCGGATTCAGCCTTGGCGACCCCCACGCATTGCCGTCGGCGCTGCTGAATCAGCCGCTGCCTGAATTCGCCCTGCCGGTGCTGCACGAGCCCGGTCGTGTGGTCGGCTCCGAGGCCATGCACGGCGAACCTTTTCTGCTCAACATCTGGGCGACCTGGTGCCCCACCTGTCGGGCGGAGCACGCGGAGCTGGCGCGTATCGCCGAGGAATATGGGGTGCCCATCTTCGGCATCAATTACAAGGACAACCCGGCGGAGGCGCGGCGCTGGCTGGCGCGCTACGGCGACCCGTACGTGTTCTCGGTGGTGGATGCCGACGGCAGTCTGGGAATCGATCTCGGCGTCTACGGGGCCCCGGAGACCTTCCTCGTGGATGCCGAGGGCGTGATTCGCTACAAGCGGATCGGTGCCGTGGACCGGCGGGTGTGGGATACGAAGCTCGGGCCCCTGCTGGCGGAGCTGCGTGATGCGTCCTGACGGTGTCCTCCTTCGCAGTCTGATCCTCGGTCTGCTGCTGATCGCCGGGCACGGGCAGGCGTCGTCCATCGACGTCTACGAATTCGACACCCGGGAGCAGGAGGCACGCTTCCACGCCCTGAACGCCGAGCTACGCTGTCCGAAGTGCCTGAATACGAATCTGTGGGGTTCCGATGCGCCCATCGCCCGCGATCTGCGTCGAACCGTCGCGACCATGCTGCGCGAGGGCCACAGCGATCGGGAAATCCGCAACTACCTGGTGTCCCGCTACGGTGACTTCATTCTCTATAACCCCCGCTTCACCGCGAAGACGGCAGTACTTTGGATCGGTCCTTTCGTACTGCTGTTCCTCGGCCTCGCCATCATCGGCGTGATGATCCGCAACCAGCGCCGGGCTGCGCGTGCCGGGGATCAGCTGATGACGCCGGCCGATGCGGAACGGGTGGCACGCCTGCGTGCCGAGCTGCGCCAGGATACGAGCGGAGCTGCCTCGCGCTCATGATGGTGTTCTGGATTCTGGTTCTGGCCATGATCGTCGTGGCGGTTGCTTTCACGCTCTGGCCGCTGTTCCGCGGTCGCAGCGAAAGCCGCGCCGCCCGTATCCGCGCGCACTCCAATCTCGCCATCTTCGAGGACCGTCTTGCGGAACTGGAGGCGGATCGCGACGAAGGCCGGGTCGACGCCACCGAATTCGACGTCCTGCGGGCCGAGCTTGAGCGGTCCCTGCTCGGTGACGTGGACGACCTCGACGATGACGGTGGGCCGGATCCGTCTGCCGCGGACCGCGGCCTTGGCGGCCCGGTTCTGGTGGGCGGTGCCGTGCTCGTGCCGCTGCTGGCACTGGTGCTGTATGCGGATTGGGGCCTGTCCCTGGGCTTTCAGGACGAGCTGGCCCTGGCTCGCGAGATGCGGGAGGTGGAGGGTCTGGCCGGGACCGGCCATGACAGCCGTCAGGTGGACCAGCTGATCAGCCGCCTGGAGTCCCGGCTGTCGTCCAATCCGGACGACGCGGACGGCTGGTTCCTGCTTGGCCGAACGGCGCTGAACCAGGGCGCGTTCGAGCGCGCCGCGACGGCCTTCGGGCGGGTCGGGGAACTGCTTCCGGATGAGCCCGGACCCATGGTGTTCCAGGCTCAGTCCCTGTATCTGGCCGAGGACCGGCAGGTGACGCCGCGGGTGCGGGGCGTCATCGACCGGGTGCTGGAGCTGGTGCCAGGACAGCCCATCATGCTCGAGATCCTCGGCATGGACGCGTTCCAGAACGCGCGCTTCGCCGAGGCTGCGGATCTGTTCGAGCAGGTGCTCGCCACCGGCATTCCTGAGGGTGAGCGGCGGGCCTTCCTCCAGGACGGTCTGCAGCGCTCCCGGGAGTTGGCGGGATTGCCGACGCCGCTGCCGGAAGCGCAGGGTGAGGGCATCCAGGTGCAGGTGCAGATTGCGGACGCCGTGCTCCGGGACCTGCCGTCGAATGCAGCGGTGTTTGTCATGGCCCGGCCAGTGGGTGGGCCTCCGATGCCGCTGGCCGTGCAGCGGCTGCGACCGGCCTCACGGCTTGACGTGCGCTTGACGTTGGACGATGCCATGGCCCCGGATATGGCACTGGACAGCGTCGAGGAGGTGGAGATCATCGCCCGGCTGTCCCGGGCCGGAACCGCTGAACGCGGGCCCGGTGATCTCGAACGGACCTCGCCGCCGGTGGCGACTCGCGGGGCGGCGCCGGTGGAACTCTGGCTCGGGGCCAGCGAGCCACCTGCGGCGGCTCGTGCCGAGCCGGAGCCATTGCCATCCGTCGCGCCCGCTGCCGGGGGGCGGGTGCAGGCGCTGGTCGAAGTCTCGCCGGAGGTGGGCGTGCCGCCGGGGTCGACGCTCTACGTGTTTGCCCTGGAGGTGGATGGTCCACCGGCGCCGCTGGCGGTCTCCCGGCATCGTGCGGACGAGTTGCCGCTGCTGGTGGCCCTTGACGACTCCATGACCATGACGCCGGAACGCCCTCTGTCCGCCGCCAGCCGGGTGCAGATCATCGCCCGCGTATCCGCGGATGGCGGCGTCGCGGCGCGTCCGGGCGATCTGGAAGGTGTGAGTGTCACCCTGGATCCGCGCAACAGCAGCCGCGTCGTGAACGTGCTGATCGACCGCGTCATTCAGTGATTTCCGGTGTTTGCATGCGACGATCGTGACCTGCCTGCCAAACCTCGATAGACTGCCGAGCCCATAGCAGAGCAGTTCCACATGCTGTGGGACCACCCCTGGGGCACGCCGCCGATCCATGCGCCTGAAGCACATCAAGCTCGCGGGCTTCAAG
>REEU01000056.1 GCA_007694905.1 Gammaproteobacteria bacterium
GGTCCTGCTCCGGGACCCTGACCGCTACGCCAAGCACGCCGTGGAAGGTCTGCTCCGGGGGTCGACTGAACGCCGTGCCGACTTCTACGTGCGGATGGTCCAGCACGGGATTCTCAGTCCCAACGAGGTCCGGGAGCTCGAAGACCGGAACCCAGTTTCGGGTGGGGATCAACACTGGATCGCCGCCAACCTGGTGGACATGACGGCGCCCCGCTCACCCGCTGGCGAGGGAGGCTGAGGTGGAAGACCTACTCCACCTTCCCGGACCCGACCCGGTGGACCCACCCGAGGGTCTGTCGGACGAGGCCGCCTCTTGGTGGCGGGAGGTCTGTGGATCGTATGCGCTGGAGCCTCACCACATCCGCCTTCTCGAAGCCGCCTGCCGGGAGTGGGATACGGCTCAGGAAGCGGACCGGATCGTTCGCCGTGAGGGGCTCCGCATCGAAGACCGCTTTGGGCAAGTCCAGCCGCACCCGCTCGCCGCAGTGGGGCGACAGGCGCGGAACGCATTCCGCCTGCTCTGCAGGGAGCTGGGCCTCGACGTCTCCCCGTCCACCGAGCCTCGGGTGGCTCCACCGCCTGGGGGGCGCTGAGATGCCGCAGAAGCTGCAGCGCCGTGGGCCAGTCCAGATCGGGCGCCGGGACATTCTCCCCGAGGAAGTCGCCTTCCTGACGGGCCAGCCGCGACCCGAGGGGGCCGACCCCGTGCGGTGGTATGCGCTCACCTATGAGAGCGGCCTGAAGCCGTCTGAAACGCCGTCTGCGCTGTGGCGGGCTGCGGGTGAAGCCATCCTCCGGGCCTGGGTCGCAAGACGGCCTGGGCGCCGTCCACACGGCTGGTGGCTGGTCGAGGCACCGGAACCCCGCCGTCGGGTGGGTGGCGCTGATCTCCCGAGCCTGTCGTGGGATCCCGAGCGGGCAGACGGCAGGCGCGGGCCACGGTGGAGGCGGACCCTGGGGATCCCTCGGGCCTGGGCACAGTTCGCGTCCGGGGTGATCCAGTTCGAGGGCGAAGCGGCATACCTCGATCGGCTGGGTCTGTGGATGGATGGGGAGCGGGACCGGGCACCGAAGACGGCATGGGACCCCGTGGACGTCGGGGTTCAGCGATGACCCCGGCAGGCTTCCCGAAGCCGTGCGCTCACCCTGGATGCCGGGCGCTGGTGACCTCGGGCCGATGCGAGAAGCACCGGCGCAAGGCCGACCGGGCTCGGGGATCAGCGGCGGAACGGGGCTACGACTCTCGCTGGACCCGGCTGAGAAACTGGTTCATACGAGCGCACCCTCTATGCGCCTGGTGCGCGGAATCCGGAAGAACGAGCGCCGCCCAGATCGTGGACCACATCGTCCCTATCCGGGCCGGTGGGGCGAGGCTGGAGGAGTCGAACCTGCAGAGCCTGTGCCGTTCATGCCATGCCAAGAAGACGGCACAGGACCTGGCTGGATGATAGAGCGGGAGACGGTGGCGTTGTTGTTGCGTAAGCCGTTGGGGGTATGGCCTTGCAAAGTTGCCAGCTTTGACCCCTGGAAACCGGCGGATAGCGACTCTTCTACGCGAGGGTCTGCGACAGATCCAAAAATCTGACGAACCAGAAGGCGCAGGAAGCAGGATCCGGGGGCACACCGGCCTCCGGTAGGACAACCCAGAGAGAGCAAAGGAGCGATGACCGATGGCGACGATGACGGCAGACCCCAAGACCGAGCTGGAAGCGGCTGAACAGGCGCTGGCCAAGGTGCAGGATCGCCGGGCCGAGGTGGCTCAGGAGATCGAGGAGGTTGAGGCCGCGCTGGCCGACATGGGCGCGGGTGGGAAGATGGCGCTGGAGCGGGCGCTGGCTGGCGAGGACATGACGGATCACCGGCAACGGCTGCAGGATCTCCGGGCCACTGACCGACTTCTCCGGCAGGCACTGGGCGAGGCGAGCCAGAACGTGAAGCAGGCCGCCAAGCGGGTGAAGCGGGACGAGGCGGAGGCGGAGATTCCCGAGTTCCGGGATGAGGCCCAAGAAGTGGCCGACCTCGTGGTGGCACTCTCCGAGGCATCGAAGAAGTTCGAGGAGCGCCGCCGAGATCTGGAGCGCCGGGGCCTGCTGACGTTCATCATCAGCTCCTGCTCCATGCGGCTGAAAGGCTTTCCGATCACGACCAAGCGCGACGGCTTCGACACACCGCACCGGCAGGGCTGGGACCCACACGCCTGGCTTGAGAAGGCCGTGGAGCTTGGGGTGTCGGTGGACCGGCGGAGGCTGACACCGTGACCGCCTCGACCACGCGCCTGGAGCCGTTCGGGGGGCGCATCACCCGCGCCGATCTGCCATCGGTCCGGGCCATGGCCGACACGGGCCACGACCAGATCCTTCGAGGCGTGGAGCGCCAGCTGCTGAACCTGGAGGCACTGCTCTCCGGTCCGGCGTCGAGGACGCACCGGGACCAAGCCACGGACCGCCTCACCGACCTCCTGGCCGCTCTGACGCGCACCGAGCGACGAGACGACCCAGAACCATGGGAAGCCGGGGAGAGTGGCCTGCCGTCCGATACGCCGCCTTCATTGACCCTGGAGCGCTCCGCAATCCACCGCGCTGGCCTGGCGGTGGTGGAGTGGACGGCCGGGCGCTGGACGGGCGAATCCGTGGACGCCTTCCCGGTGGACTGGCCACAGGTGAGGTATGCGCCACGACCGGGTGGGATCGTCGCCGGATGGGTCTGGGCCGCTGGCTCGGGCCAACCCGCGAGCGGGACGGCACTGGTGGGCGCACTGCGGACGTTGATCGACTCGTGGGGCGCTGTGGAGGCGCTGGCCGACGCCATGGTGGACGCGGGTGGGTCCGTCCCTGCCGAGCGGGCTGAGAAGATCCTGACCGACCGCCTCGGGGCTCCCGTGGCGACCAAGGAGTGAGACCGATGATCCGAAGCTACACGACCGAGGGCGCCGACGTCCGGACCACCGCGCTGGGCGCGTCGGGGCTCCACCTCCGGCAGGCCGAGACGGGCCGGGGCTACCTGCTCCGGGGCACGTTCGTGCCGTTCCGAAGCCGGTCCAACCTGCTTGGGACCTTCTATGAGATCTTCGAGCCTGGCGCCTTCGACGACGTTCTCCGGGACGATGTGCGGGCGCTGTTCAACCACGATCCCGACAACCTACTCGGGCGCACCACGAACGAGACCCTCCGGCTGTGGACCGACCAGCAGGGTGGGCACTTCGAGTGCCAGCTCGACGACGACCATATCGCGACTTTTGTGCGGAAGAAGGTACTCCGCCGGGACCTCACCGGATGCAGCTTCGCGTTCCGTATGCAGGAGGGCGATGCCGACGCGGAGGAGTGGCGTCGGGATGGGTCCCTCCTGGTGCGGGTGGTCCGTCGGGTGGGGCGCCTGCTCGACGTGGGGCCTGTGACGTATCCGGCCTACGAGGCCACCGAGGTCTCGGTCCAGACCCTGGAGCGGGGATCCCGGGCGCTGGGCGTGGATCTCCACCGTAGGGCGAAGAGGCACCTGGCCGAGGTTGCAACCACGACCCTGGACCCAGAGACCCGGGAGCGTTGGGAGCGCTACAAGCAGAGTTGCGCCGAGGCGATGGAGATGGGCGTGAAGGTAGACGAGACCTCACCGTTGGACGCTCACCCGGAGCTACAGCAGCGGGCGCAGATGTGGCGCCAGCACTTCCACAACATCCGGCGGACACGGGCTCTCACCCTGACGGGCTGACCGGACCGGAACCCGGTGTGCGACCCTCCGGGGTCGGTGGTGCCAGCTCCGCCACGCCTTCTCTGGGGGGCCGCACCGGGACACCCGACGGGCGCCAAAGGTAACGGGACCCTCCGACAGAACCCGCTTCCCACCCACGGGGAGCGGGCTCTTTTTTTTTCCGGCGCCGGGGCATTTTCGCACTCGGGAAAAGAGGCGTGGCAGGCGGAACGGACGCGGATCGAGCGGGAGCGGCCGGACTTGGCCAGCACGAAGGCGGAACAGTACCGGAGAAAGCCGTCACTGCTGTCACCCCGTCACCCGCGTGAAGCCTGACCCGTGGAAGCCATGAATCCCTCCTGCTGTCCGCACCGTATCGGGTACCGATACTGAGGGTGTGAGGCACATCGAGCCGTTACTATGGGAAGAAAAGGCTGGCGCGTTCCTCTTGAAGTATCTACTATTGATACACGGGTGAGGGTTCGCCTGACCCGATACCAGCACGAAGGAGGACGCTATGGACCAGCTGGCAACGATCCAGATCACCGACACCGCCGAGCACATCACGCCTGGCTTCTACACCGTGAGGTGTCCGGCATCGTATGACCCGGCGGAGATCACCGCCGCCGACATTCTGAACGACGGCCTCATCTACATCATCCCCGACACCGAGCTTGAGGAACTGTGGGCACGAGACGCCATCGTTCACGCACGGGCCACGGGGAAGACGTTGTTCAAGGAGAACGACTCCGAGGAAGGCGCACGGGCAGGACTGACGGTAGAGGAGGCGGAAGAGGTGGCGCGGGACAACCCCCTGCTCATCTCTCTCTCCATCCCGTTCACCGAGACGTTCGAGGTTCGCGAGGACGACGGAGGCGGCGTCTGGCTTGTGGCCGTGGAGGAGTGCTTGGCCATTGCCATTCACCGGCGCTGGCCATTGGACCGACTCCGGGGATGGGCCGGGACCGACGT
>REEU01000140.1 GCA_007694905.1 Gammaproteobacteria bacterium
GGCACCTCCGCGTCACCGTCCACCGACACCGGCACGAACGCCGGCAGCGCATCGCCGTTCAGCCCGTCCATGACGTCTTCCGGCAACGCCAGCAGCCCCTGACGCGCCTGGCGCCGCCAGTCCGACAGCTGATGCGGTGCAAGCTCATGCCGCCGTGCGACATCCGCAACCCTGGCCCCCGGCCGGAAGCTCTCCGCCACGATCCGCGCCTTCACCGCATCAGGCCAGCGCCGGTACCCCCGCGTCCGCCGCACCACCTCGACACAGCCAACGAACTCCTCGCCACCATCCGCCATCATCGCCTCCTTCCAGAAAACCAGAAGGAGACTCGCCCCTACGCAGCCATGCCGGAACCCGCCAAATCAATGGGGCGTGGACGCCGCTTACTCAGGAATGACTTCACCGCAGCATCAAAGTCCTTGCGATCTTCACGCAAGATCACGCGACCGAATTTGTCGATCTGAAAGGTATAGAGGTCTTCGATCCGCTTGCGCTCCTTGCGCAGCCAGGCGTCGTCGACCTTCACGGCCTTAGCGTCGTTTCCGTCCCCGATCATCACTTCCACCGCTCCCACAGCGGCCATCGGCGCTCGCAGTCGGCTGGAAATCTGGGCCTGGAGATTCGCATCGCTTACGGTGCTGAAGTCGTCCGGGAGAGGAACCTGCTTTCGGCTGAGCGAGAAGCCCGACATCTCGAATTCGACGTAGACCACGCGTGACGAAAACACCTGTAGGCGCCTCGTTATGTCGAACCTGGCTGGTGGGTTGCGCTCCAGATCGGTCTGCATTGCAGCGACCTTGGCGGGATCGAGGGCCGCATTCCCGATTTCGCCGGACGTGCTGTCGTCGTCTGTCTGCGCTCCCGCGGCTCGTGCGATGCTATCGGCCGAAGCTCCTCGCAGCACTATAGCATTCGGTTTTTCTGCTGTATCGGAGCCTGCTTCGATGT
The DNA here is from genome assembly GCA_007694905.1 of Gammaproteobacteria bacterium. GTDB lineage: Bacteria > Pseudomonadota > Gammaproteobacteria > Pseudomonadales > Azotimanducaceae > SLTB01. Next base: position 949 of record REEU01000140.1, read on the forward strand.
TCTTTGAGATCGGTGCAAACACCATCGTGTCGTCATCTGAAATGATCACCCCGATGCGCACTCCGGGCTGCACCCGGAGATCGAGCAAGTTCCTTGAAGCAGCATCGCGGATAACCTCCAGCGCTTCGCGCTCTCCGAAGCCGAGGCGATAGACCTCGGCATCAGCGTCAACAATTACGCGTACGTCGAGATGCTCCAGATCGTCGAAACGCGCGGCAAGCGCATCGGAGACGGCACGAGATAAGGCAGGGGCTATGACGACCAGACGTCTCTTGGCGCTCTCGATCAGTGAGATGACGGCAGCGTCGGTGGCTACGGTAAAGGTCCGATCTTCATCCATTAACAGCCATCCTCAGCTTAGTAATATTCGCGAATGTAGCCGTATGCCTTCTCGAACAGCTCTGCGTCCTGGTGCAGCTTGTAGCGGAAGAGCGTCTGGCGAAGCGCCTTCTTGACCTCGCGTTCACCGGCGTGGGTGGCCTGCCAGCCATCGAAACGGACTGCGCGCACGATCTCGTCGATATCGTCCACGACCCGCTTGACCATCACAGGCGTGTCGCCGTTCCGTGCTTCCTCGAACAGCTCGGTCAACGCCGCCTTGCCCCGGTCGATGTCCTCTTCCTCTGGCGTCTCGCGCTCGGTCTTCACCACGTCTTTCGCCAGCGCCAGAAGTTCCTTCAAGAAGTCGATCGACAGCAGGAGACCCTGCTGATGCCGGTTCTTCAGGTCCTCGAGGCGCTCGCCCAGCGCCTTGAACTTCGGGTTCCCAGAGTGCTTCCGAAGGCGGCCCGCCAGCTTGACCGAGATTTCCTTGGCCTTCTTTTCCGGGTCAGGGTTGCCGAGGACCGCTTCGAGCAGTTCGGCGTCCAAAACCAGCGTATCGAGATCGTCGCGCACCGCGTCGACATGGACGTTTTCGTGGATCAGTTCGATGGTCTTGGCACCCAGTCGATGCCAGAGCAGCCGACCTGTGCCGCTGGAGGGCTTCAATGACTCGTAGACCTGCGCCAGCCAGCGATAGTCGTTCTCGTACTGCGTCAGCACCGGGTCGGGCGACAGCGCCTCCCATATGCGTGCCAGCACGCTGAAATCGGCCGCGAAGGCATCACGCAGATCGTTGTTCGGGATGCATTCCTGCGCAGCGATCAGGCCCTCGTAACCAGTCAGGCTGCGGTCCACACCTGCGAAATAGGCGAGGCACTTCTGCAGGGCGGTCGGCAGGGCGTTGATCAGCTCGGCGATGTTCGACACCGCCTTTTGCACGCCCTCCTCGTCGAATTTCAGCGCCTGCGCCACGTCGTCGAAGATGCCGAGGTAGTCGACGATCAGGCCATGCGTCTTCTGCTCACCATAAGGGCGGTTCGTCCGGCAGATCGCCTGCAAGAGAGTGTGGTCGCGCAGTGGCTTGTCCAGATACATCGTCTGCAGGATCGGCGCGTCGAAGCCGGTCAGCAGCTTCGACGTCACGATGATGATCTTCAGCGGGTCCTTCGGGTCGCGGAACCGGTCGAGCAGCTTCTCCTCGGCATCGCGGTCGCGCTTGAAGGCCGCATATTCCGGCTCGCCGCTGTTGACCGAGATCACCACGTCCGACACCTCGGGCGGCAGGTGACGGTCGAGTTCCTGCTTGTAGAGCAGACAGCTCTCACGGTCGAAGGTCACCACCTGCGCGCCAAAGCCGTTCGGGGCGACCTTCTCCTGGAAATGCTTGGCGATGTCACCGCAGATCGCGCTGATCCGCTTCGGGGACTTCACCAGGATCGACATCTTGGCCGCCGCCTTGCCCAGCCGATCCCGGTCCTCGTCGGTCAGGCCCTGCGTCAGCTCGGCATAGGCTTCCTCGATGGCCTTCTGGTCGATGTGCAGGTCCACCAGCCGCGGCTCGAAATGCAGCTCCTTCGTCGCCCCGTCGCGGATCGAGTCGTTCAGGCCGTAGCGGCTCATGTAGCCGCCTTCGTCCGTATCTGCGCCGAAGGCGTAGAAGGTGTTCTTGTCGGCGCGGTTGATCGGCGTGCCGGTCAGGCCGAACAGGAACGCGTTCGGCAGCGCGTCGCGCATCTTGCGGCCCAGATCGCCTTCCTGCGTGCGGTGCGCCTCGTCCACCAGCACGATGATGTTGTCGCGGTCGTTCAGCACGCCGTCGGCCTCGGCGAACTTGTGGATCGTGGTGATCACCACCTTCCGCGCGTCCTTGCCCAGCAGATCGGCCAGTTCCTTGCGGCTTTCCGTGCGCACCATGTTGGCCATGTCGGCGGCATAGAAGGTGCCGGAGATCTGGCTGTCCAGATCGATCCGGTCCACCACGATCAGCACCGTGGGGTTCTTCAGCGCCGGGTGCAGCCGCAGCTTGCGCGCGGCGAACAGCATCAGCAGCGACTTGCCCGACCCCTGGAAATGCCAGATCAGCCCCTTGCGCGGCTGGCCCGCCACGACCCGCGCGACGATCTTGTTGACGCCGTCCACCTGCTGATAGCGGGCGATGATCTTGATGCGGTGCTTGCCCTTCTGCGTGGCGAACGCCGTGAAGCTGTCGAGCATGTCGAGCACCATCGCCGGGCGCAGCATCGAGGTGGCGGCCTTTTCCACCGCGCCCATCGTCTGCGGCCCGTCGCCGTCGCGCCAGGGGCCCCACATGTCGACCGGCATCCGGACCGAGCCATAGCGGAACTCCTTGCCCTCGGTCGCCACCGAAAAGACGTTGGGCACGAACAGCTCCGGCACGTTCTTCTCGTAATCGTCATGCACCTGCAACGCGGCGTCGAGCCAGCTTTGGCTGGACCGCACCGGCGTCTTGGCCTCGATCAGGACCAGCGGAATGCCGTTGACCAGCAGCACCAGATCGGCGCGCTTTTCGGTCTTGCCCGCGCGGATGGTGAACTGCTGGGTGACGACGAAGCTGTTCTTCTCGATCTCGTCGAAATCGATCAGGCGGATGGTGACGTGTTCGCCATTCGCGCCGAAGGGCATCGACCGTTCGCCCAGTGCCCAGGCGGCAAATTCCTCGTTCGCCTTCACCAGCCCGTCCGACCGCGCGCCCATGACGATGGCGCGCAGGCGGTAGAGCACGTCATCGGCCCGGCCGGGGTTGGCGGCGATGTCGGGGTTCAGGCGGATCAGGGCGTCGCGCAGGTAGGGTTCGACCAGCACCTCTTGCGGCTGGCGGGGAAGGTCGGCGGGGGCGACGTAATGCCAGCCGAGGCCCGCGATCTTGCCGCCCGTGCGGGCAAGGCCGATGGAGAGTTGCGCCGGGCGGGCCGAGGCCGCGCCCGCGAGAAGGTCGCGCAGATGGGCTTCGACGGTGTTGGACTCGTTGAACACGCTCATTCCGCCACCTGAGAAATTATGTGAGACATAATTCGTTGCACCTCGGACAACCTAGTCCGAGCGGAAGTCGCAGCACTGCTAATCGCGGCGAGCCGTTCAGAGATTGCGCGCTGCTCATCAATCGTCGCAATCGGGATGGGAAGCTTGCGAAGGGCTTCCAAGCTGATTTCAGCGAATGTCGAGCCCTTTGCATGAGACGAATACTCATGCTTGACCAATGGTGATCTCAATGCCCAGCGAACATACTCGGTCGAATTTTCGTCGCTCACAGAAATTCGGGCCGTTCCTTGGGTGAGGTTTGCGCCATCGAGGGAAGGTGGAACAACATGCGTCAATCCCACAGGGCC